>NZ_CAWUDO010000146.1:0-15446 GCF_963920935.1 Nostoc sp. CCY 9925
GCCTCCTGCCTTCTGCCTCCTGCCTCCTGCCTCCTGCCTTCTGCCTCCTGCTATATTACTTGAAAAAACTTACTCTCAACTCGAAAAAGCTGATTCCCTACTCCCTACCTAGAAAAAGAATTTCCGGTGCCACCACGGCGAACTTTAATTAACTCTGCACAGATACTAACTGCAATTTCTTCTGGTGTTAAAGCACCAATGTCTAAACCAATTGGTGCATAGATTTGATTTAAAAATTCAGTTGTATAACCTTCAGCTTGCAGGATTTTATATACAGTGCTAACTCGTTTTTTACTGCCAATCATACCAATATATGGAAGTTGATAATTAGACAGTAGCCGTAAAGCAGCTAAATCTTGCAGATAACCTCTAGTAACTAAAGCAACATATAAATTAGTATTTTTGTTTAATAGTTCTTGAATTGAAGTGATGGGTTGTGCTAGCACCAGCGATGCGTCGGCAAATCTTTCTTTTGTCGCAAAATCGGGGCGATCGTCTTGTACAATAATTTGAAAACCTGCTATTTTGGCTATCTGCACTAGGGAAATTGCAATATGTCCTGCACCAATAATTAAAAGTGTTGGTGGTGGTAATAAAGTTTCAATTAATGCTGTAGTGTGTAAAGAGGCAATTACTTCTGTTTTTGGGAGTAAGTAAGGTTTTTCATCTGTATGAAATGGGGTAATAATTGTTGCTGAGTGCCCTGATTTTAAAGTATCTATAATTTGATTGACTATATTTAAGCTTTCTAAGCCTGACCATAACTCTAATAATACCTGCATTGTACCACCACAAACACCTTGAGTTTCTCGTTGAGGTACACCAGATAAATCGATTTCTACAAATTGTTTTTTACCTATTTTTAGTAATTGCAAAGCTTGTTGATAAACTTTTGCTTCTCCAGCCCCACCACCAATCGTTCCTACTGTTTTACCATCAGCGCTAATGAACATTTTCGCGCCTACTTCTCTGGGCGTGGAACCTTTAGTGTTAGTGACGGTAGCTAAAACTACGTCATTATTTTTTAAGGTTTCTGCTAGTTGTTGGTAAAATTCAAGCACATGATTAGCAATATTTGGTTAACTATTAAAATAAGGTTGAATCACTGTTCTCATTTACCAAAAGTCAAGATAATTCAGCTAACTCCAAATGGCTAATGACTAATGACTAGATCTAAAAGGTTGTCCTAACGATGCAGGTGTCTCCAGTTTAATGCGCGTTTTATCCCGTGAGATCGACACCAAAACCAAGATAGTAGCTAAGTAAGGTAAAGAAGACAAAATATAAGGAGAAATATTAACTCCTAATCCTTGAAGCATTAATTGTATAGCACCAACACCACCAAATAAGTAGGCACCAAGAAGGATTCTTTCAGGTTTCCATGTAGCAAACACAACTAATGCGATCGCAATCCATCCTCGTCCACCAGTCATATTTTCCGCCCATAGCGGCGTATATGCAAGGGAAAGATAACCTCCCGCCAACCCAGCCATCGCCCCACCAAACATTACCGCCAAATAACGAACTCTGCTAACAGGTAAACCCAAAGCATCAGCAGCATCAGCTGACTCGCCAATACTCCGCAACACTAAACCCGCCCGCGTACTTCGCAAAAACCACCACACCCCTATCACTAAGACAACTGAGGCATACACCAAAATATCTTGATTAAATAAAACTTGACCCAAAAACGGAATTGATTTTAAAATCGGGATGTCAACAGGTTGCAGTCCGGTAATTGTTTTGCCCACATAACCTGCACCAATAAAAGCACTGAGTCCGGAACCAAAAATACTCAGGGCTAAACCCGTGGCCACTTGGTTGGCAGCTATAGTAATTGTTAGTAAAGCATGAATCAGAGCGATCGCTATTCCCGATATTAGTGCGATTAATAATCCTAAGTAAATATTACCTGTAACTGAAGCAGCAATAAAACCAGCCACAGCCCCGACCAGCATCATTCCCTCAACACCCAGGTTTAACACCCCCGATTTTTCAGTCACTAATTCACCTAATGCTGCAAAAATTAGAGGTGTAGCTGCTCGTATGCTATCACTAATGATGAAGCTGATTGTTTGGATATTCATGATTTGTGACTACAGGTGATACTGGTGTTACCAAATTTTTTTCTTGGGCTTGTATTTCCAGTAGTTCGGGTATTGTCACAAATCTATAACCTTGTGCCTTTAAACCGTCGATAATTTCCGGTAAAGCTTGGACAGTCCGAGAACGATTCCCGCCACCATCGTGCATTAATACAATTGCTCCTGGTTTGGCATTTTTTAGCACATTTTTGACCATTTTTGGCACTTGAGGCAAAGGACGTTCAGCGTCTCCCACCACTTCTGACCACATGATGACAGTATATTTTTGACTTTTAGCATAGTCAGCTAATCCATTATTCAAGAAGCCGCCAGGAGGACGAAAAAGAGTAGTTTTTACTCCTGTAGTCTGATAAATGATGTCTGCTGTAGTATTTATTTCACTAGCTGCGGTAACTACATTCATGTGACGATAGGAATGATGCCATGTATGGTTACCAATTACTTCGCCATCAGCTACAACTTGCTTGGCAACCTGAGGAAAATATTTCACCATTTGCCCAATCATAAAGAAGGTAGCTTTAATTTTATTTTTCTGCAAAATTTCTAATATCTGCGCTGTATTTTTAGGACTGGGGCCATCATCGAAAGTCAGGGCGATGACTTTCTCATTTGGTTTGAGTTTTCCTTGATAAATAACTGTTCCTTGAAATTTATTTGGCACTTGAGTTATTTGTGTCGAGAAAACAGCTTGTGCAGCTCCAATCATTGCCTTATCTTGGCTTGCTTTTTGATTTTCGCTTTTTGGCTGTTGAATTCCCAATAGATAATCAAGTTTGATTGTACCTAAAAGTAGACTGATCCCTAAACTAGTAGCACCAGTCACTAATATAACGATTATCAACTTTAAACTTATAGATAACTTTTGACTTGGCACATTAAATCTCCTCACTTTTTATTCTGATTATTTAAATATTTTGACACCTGAATTACGAATTAAGACTACTAAATCCATCTTCACTTAATTATTAATCGGTTGTAAATTAATATATCTGCTGCTAAAACAAAAAAGAATAAGATACCTTGAAACATTCCAGCTAAAGCTAAAGGAAGTCCCAATTTAATCTGTACTAATTCGCTGCCTACATACAAAAGTGCTATAAGGAAACTGGATAGAATAATACCCAATGGATTTAATCTACCTATAAAAGCGGCAATAATAGCAGTATAACCGTAACCAGGAGAAATGCTAGGGCGTAGTTGACCAATAGGACCTAATACTTCGCAAACACCTGCTAAACCTGCTAATCCACCACTAATGAGGAGAGTTAGCCAAATAATGCGATCGCTCTCTATTCCAGCATATACCGCAGCCTTAGCGCTAGAACCAATTACCCGCACGCTGAAACCAAAAAAAGTTTGTCGCAATACTCCCCAAATTAACACTGCTGCCACAACCGCCAAAATTACACCCAAATGCAATCTTGTACCAGCAATTAATGGTTGTAAGCTAGCAAACTCTGTAAAGGGTGCAGATTCAGGAAAGTTAAATCCTTGGGGATCTTTTAATACCCCATGTACTAAATAGTTTAAAATAGAAATTGCTACATAATTTAACATCAAACTCGTCAAAATTTCATTAGTATTAAATCGCACTTTCAGCCAAGCAGAAATACTTGCCCAAATTGCACCACCTAACACACCAGCTATTAAGCTAAGTAGCAATAAACTATAATTATTAATACTAGGAAAACTTAAAGCTACAGCAGTACCACAAATCGCCCCAATAGTAAACTGCCCTTCTGCACCAATATTCCACACCTTACCTTGAAAGCACACCGATAAACCAACAGCAATTAATAAAATTGGTGCTGCCTTGACAGTTAATTCTGATAATCCATAAAAGCTAGTTAAAGGCAAAATTAATAAAGTTTGTAAAGCTGCGATCGGCGGCTTGCCCAATGAATAAAATAATACAAATCCTAAAATCACCGTTGCGAGTAGTGCAACTAGAGGTGATAACACTTGCCATATTTTTGACGGAACACTACGGGGTTCAAGTTGAATGAGCATAAATATAAATTAGGAATTTAACCAAAATAGAATTCAGGAGTCAGAAGTCAGAATTCAGAATGAATTTGAGTCCAACTGGTAGATGAATAAATGGGTTTAATATCAAGTTCGGATAATCACTTATTATTAAAATTTCTCCGAGTCCCCGCGTCCCCTTCCACGCCAGTCCTAATGATAAGTCTTCACCCGAACATGATATAAGACCCCCAAGAAATCTTTGATTTACTGGTTTTCAATCAGCCGTAAGTCTGAATTACCCACGAAGGTGATTCTGACGCCTTGGCGGAGCGTCTCCAGCTTTGCTCCTGAATTCTTCTTCAATTCTGAATTCTGCTGTAAAATGTGCTGCATGAAGCGAAAATTGCAACAATATTTTTGGCATTACATTTTAGTAGTCCTTTTAGCATTAACTGTATGTGGATGGAGTGTAGAGTCAGCACAAGCGCTGCTGCGTCAACATCATGACTCCCCTAATGTCTTACGCTACCATTCGCAAGTATCTATCAAAGATGAATTCGGATATGCTTGGCAAGTGCTACTCTTCAAACAGAATTACAACAATCCAGTCAAAGACTTACGGTTGCGCTTAGTTGCTTTTCCTGGTGTTGTTGAACTTGCTCACCCCCAACCATTATTAATTGAAACAGTAGGGGGAAAATTGTTGAGTGCATCCGACGCATACGCCCTCACTGCACCTGCACCCAATGTGGGCGAATATAACCTAACGGATGTCTTAGCTAAATTGCCAACAACCGATGCCCTCAAACTATATGTGCCAATCTCTAGTAAACAGCCATTGGTTCTCAATATACCTAAGACTGTGGTTACTGAGTGGCAATGGCTAGTGACAGAGATTGATTGATGAAATCAAATTCTATCCTTTACTTCTTCGCTTGTATAACTTGCAAACTACCACCTGCATACAAAGTTGGCTTACCTACCTCAAACCCAGTTTCTGCTAGCAAACCAGGCAAATCAGTTTTTAATAATTCCCAAGCTGTTTCTGTCTCAAACAACAACAAAAACACTGATACCCCAGGCCAAAATATCGGATTTGTCGGAGCGTGAAAATCTACCAATGTAAATACTCCTCCTGGTTTCAGCACCCGATAAACCTCATTAATAATCTTTCGCAATTGTTGGGGTTGCATCTCGTGTAGTGCAACGCTGGTATGCACCACATCAAACAGATTATCTGCAAATGGCATTGATTCTGCGAAAGCTTGCACATAAGAAGCTGATGGTACATTTTGCCGCGCCCGTTGCAAAGATTTCGGTGAAGCATCCAGTCCTGTTACATTTTGTGAAAGTTTGACCAAAAGTTGTGTCGTTTGACCACTGCCACAACATAAATCTAAAACCTGAGTATCTGAATCAATTGTTAAGCCTTGCAAAGCAAGTTGCCGAAAACGACCTTCACCACCTAGACTTAAGGCTGCTAAACGAGAAATACTATCATATAGCCACTGATAGCGGTAACTCCAATCCCTTAAAATTGTTGCCATTGCATATTTCCTTGCTATTAAGCTTTATATTTAATAAAGATATATTGTTAACATTAGTAAAAAACCTGAAAATATCGGGGGAAAGTAACTGCTATGGGTCGTGTAGGCGTCTTATTACTCAATCTCGGTGGCCCCGACAAGCTAGAGGATGTCGGGCCGTTTTTGTACAACCTATTTTCCGATCCGGAAATTATTCGCCTACCGTTTCGCTGGTTGCAAAAACCCCTAGCTTGGTTCATTGCCACGCGGCGAACCAGAACATCTCAAGAAAACTATAAGCAAATCGGTGGTGGTTCCCCACTGCGGCGGATTACAGAAGCCCAAGGAGAAGCCCTCAAAGAACAGTTGGGTTATTTGGGTCAACAAGCCGACATCTATGTGGGAATGCGTTATTGGCATCCGTATACAGAAGAGGCGATCGCGCAACTCACCCAAGATAATGTAGAACACCTAGTAATTTTACCACTGTATCCCCAGTTTTCTATCAGTACGAGTGGTTCCAGCTTCCGGCTTTTAGAAAAGCTTTGGCAAGAAGACCCAAAACTTCAACCCATTGATTACACCGTCATTCCTTCGTGGTACAAACAACCAGGCTACCTCCAAGCAATGGCGGAACTCATAGCCCAAGAACTCGAACAATTTCCGAATCCGGATGAGGTTCATATCTTCTTCAGCGCTCACGGTGTTCCGAAAAGCTACGTTGAAGAAGCAGGCGACCCCTATCAACAAGAAATCGAGGAATGTACTGCCCTGATTATGCAGACCCTCAATCGACCGAATGCCCACACCTTGGCTTATCAAAGTCGTGTTGGCCCAGTAGAATGGCTCCAACCTTATACTGAGGATGCCTTGAAAGAGCTAGGTGCTCAAGGTGTGAAAGATTTGGTAGTCGTGCCCATCAGTTTCGTCTCAGAACACATTGAGACACTACAAGAAATTGATATTGAGTATCGAGAAGTCGCAGAAGAATCAGGAATTCACAACTTCCGTCGGGTACCGGCTCCCAATACCCATCCAGTATTTATTAATGCCCTAGCCGAATTAGTGATTGATGCGCTGAAAAACCCCAGTTTTAAGCTGTCGCAAGCTGCCCAAATGAAAAAAATGGTGAAAATGTATCCCCAAGAGCGTTGGGAGTGGGGTTTAACTACTAGTGCTGAAGTCTGGAATGGTCGCATTGCCATGCTCGGCTTTATTGCTTTAATCATCGAGCTAGTTACCGGTCACGGCATACTGCATATGATTGGAATTTTGCAGTAAAAACTCTTGGGGAAGAGGCTCCAGGGGCAGGGGGAGATGAGGGAGATGAGGAGATAAACAAAACTCCTCACTCTTAAGAAACGTGAATTAAATAAAATGCAAAACTTCATCCTGTCTCTAGCTTCCCTCTCCTTTATAAGGAGAGGGATTGAGGGTGAGGTAATTCTTATTCCTAACTGATAAATCAATATTTATAGTCTAATACCAATTTAATATGAAGCTGCATATAATATAGAAAACCAAACTCAATAAGTTTCAGTACCCATGAGTCGCCCGTTTAAGATTGAGATCGCCGAGAGCGAAGAAGAATTAAAAAAACTCTTACAAACAGCTCGGTTGGGAAACCAGAAAGAAAAGCTACAGATGTTGTGGTGGCTCAAGAGTGGTCAGGTTAAGGAGCAGCAAGAAATTGGAAAACGCTTGGCGAAAGATACCTCAACTGTGACCAGGTGGTTGCAAAAGTATAGATCGGGAGGGCTAGATGAATTACTGGAAATCAAAAAAGCTCCAGGAGCAAAACGGAAAATTCATGACATAGCGATCGCAGCACTGGAGGAGGAGCTAAAAACAGGAAAAGGTTTTAGTAGTTATGGTGCAATAGTTGAGTGGTTGAAACTTCAACATGGACTTGATATAGAGTATGCAACAGTTTATGCGTGGGTTCGATATCGATTATGTGCAAAACTCAAAGTGCCTCGTCCTCAAAGCTACAACCAAGACGAGAAATTGATATTTGAATTTAAAAAAAACTCGGAATTATTCTTAATTGTTTAAAAGAACATCTAGCACCCGGCAAGTGTGTTCGCTACCTGTGTCAGGATGAAACGAGGGTGGGGCTGAAAACTCTCACAGGAAAAGTGATTACTGCTTCTGGAGTCAAGCCTACTGTTGAGGTGAAATGGCCGCGGGAAAATTTTTGGATTTATGGTGCAATTGAACCGTTGACTGGAGATCACTTCCTTTATGAATATCCAAAATTGAATGGCGAGTGTTTTCAACAGTTCTTGGACTGGCTATCTCAACAATTAGGCTCGGATTACGCTATTTTACAGGTTGACCAAGCACCTGCTCATACAAGTTCAGCAATTCGTTGGCCAGAAAATATTATTCCTTTGTTTCAACCACCTTCAGCCCCTGAACTTAATCCCATTGAAAGGCTTTGGCAGTTCCTCAAGAAACCACTCAAAAATTAGCTTTTCTCTTCTTTACAAACTTTACGCGTAGGCGTAGCCCGCCGTAGGCATCGCATCCAAGAAATATTCGACCAACTTACACTTGAGCAGGTAATATCTATCTCTTCTTATAACTTTATTCTCGAAGCTCTTTTCTATGCAGCTTCATATTAAATTGGTATAAGTAATCAGCTATGAGTTTTAAGATTTGGCAAATTGCTATCGGAATAAGCCTGCTTGTTGGCTTAAATGGGTCACAAGTTGCTTTGGCAAACGTAGAATCAAACAGTCTATATCAGCGAAAGTGGCTAGTGGCAGATTTATCTACTGATATAAATGATATAAGTATTGATATTGACACGCCAGAGAAGGAGGAATGGGCTAAATCTTTTTCAGAGTTACAACCTTTTCTACAAAAGGAAAACTTTAAAGACGCTTTGCCGATAACAGAAGAAACTATTAGAATTGCTGAAAAAACTAAAGATAGTACTTTAATAACTTTCAGTCATGGGTTTGCTGTTGGAATTTATCAAGAATTGGGACAAATACAGCAAGCTATTAAATCCTGTAATTCTGCTATTTCAGCCGTAAAATTAGTGAGAAAATCGAAAGGGATGCGTCTGATAGAGATTATGCTCCTAGTTTTCCTTGGTGAATTGTACAATGAACAGAACGATCCAAAATTGGCTCTAGAAGCTTTGAACACAGCATCTAACTTACTTGATAAAGTGGACAAAAATGTAGCCAATTTGATCAACCCAGTGATTAAACCTACACTTCTGAGTTATATGGGTTGGGCATACAATAACGCTCAAGATTTTTCACGTGGTTTACAGCTAACCGAGGAAGCCTTACAGTCTTTACCTGAAGCAGAACGAGTTTATAAGTCGATAAGTGAGAATACTACTACTCTAATAACTCCCTCTCAATTTCTTAATACTAATTACCAAAGAATAGTGGTTCTTTGGCAGATGGGCGTTGCATACGAAAAATTGGGGTCAACGGAGAAAGCATGTTCTGTATATAAAGATACTCTGAGTTTTGTGAAACAAGTTCCTAATAGTCATGTTCCACGATTAGTTAAAAAATCTATAGATGACTTGAATCTGGGGCGTTGCTGAATGAAGGGATGAATTGATTTCTGTGGGTACAATTTGATACTTCAAGTAATAAAGTAATAATTTAATTGAGTATTTCAGCATTTGTTCTGATTTGGAATAGCATAAAGTTTTGCGGTGGAGGCGTGCAAGATAATGACGAGTATAGTTCCACTGTGGCAAAAAATCATCAAAGAGAATCTCTATAGTTTCTTTAAAACCCTCAGCAACTTTCTTGCCTGTTTGGTGGGCTTGATCAAAAATAACACCTTTACAAGCTCGACTTAGTATTGCCTAGTTAGTGATACCAGTCATACCACTGCTTGGCGCTACGAACTGCAAACCACAGCAGAATTAAAGCAATTAATCCTCCTTGCCAAGGAGCATCAAAGGCAAAAAGTACTAGAGCAATACATAAAACATCTTGAAGAAATACTGCCCACAAGGGTAAGCCTCGTAACCGATAAAACCAACCAACTTGAACTAGCTGGAGTACCAAAGCTAACAAACCCCCAGTTAAGGCAATCAGCCAGTGTGGTGTTGCTGTGGCGGAAGCTACTGCTAATCCCATAATTGCTCCCACGAGGGGAGACATGAATAATTGAATCACTTGTAGCAATCTTTGTCCCCATAGCTTTTTCGAGGCTAGTAATTCAATTAACGACCAACTGGTGAGGCAGGTTAATAATATTGGTGGAGAAATATGAGATAAAATCGGAACTTGCGACCATAAGTTACTACCCTGCAACAGTCCAATAATCAGCAAAGGTATGCCTATTCTCATTCCTGCTGCCGCAGAGGCAGAGAGTGTGGCTAGGATTTCAATCATCAAAGCACTCGCAGCACGAATAAATAAGTAAGTATTTGTTATGTATACTACCCACTGTTGGTGATAATTCCAGCAGTAAATTGGAAGTCTTTTTTGGGGACTGGGGACTGGGGACAAAGGGACAAGGAGATAACTTGCAACAAGCCTTTTCCTTTTCCCTCTATCGTCTTCCTTCCCCGTATCCTCTTCTCATATTCAATCCCCAGTACCCAGTCCCCATCAAACCTAAATACCTAGCCGTTGGTAAACCTCTTCTAAATGCCGGAGATGTTGTTGGGGATCGAAACACATCTCTAGTTCTGCTGGGGACAATTTTTCGGTAACACGGGGGTCTTTGCTAATTAAGTCCTGGAAATTGCCTTCTGGCTTGTTCCAAGCAGCATGAGCGCTTCCTTGAACGATCGCATAAGCTTCTTCCCGATTCAATCCCTTGTCTATCAAGGCAAGTAGCACTTTTTGACTGAAGACAACGCCGCCGTAGCAGTTTAGATTTCGTTCCATGTTCTCAGGATAAACCAGCAGGTTTTTCACTAAGTCGGTGATTTCTGCGATCATAAAATGGGTCAAAGTGCAAGCGTCTGGCAAAATTACCCGCTCTACGGAACTGTGGGAAATATCCCGCTCGTGCCACAGGGCGACGTTTTCCAAGGCTGCACCAGCATGACTTCTAATAAGTCGCGCGATTCCCGTCAGCCGTTCTGAACGGATGGGATTGCGCTTGTGTGGCATGGCTGAGGAGCCTTTTTGACCTTTGGCGAAGAATTCTTCGACCTCTAAAACGTCTGTTTTTTGCAGATTGCGAATTTCCACAGCAAAGCGTTCGATGGATGCCGCTAATAGCGCTAATTGCTGCACATAGTCGGCGTGGCGATCGCGGGAAATTACTTGTGTTGAGGCTGTATCGGGTTGCAGTCCGAGTTTTTGGCAAGCGATCGCTTCTACACGCGGTTCTACGTTCGCATAGGTGCCCACTGCACCAGAAATCTTACCCACAGCAATGGTTTGGCGGAGAATTCTCAGGCGTTCTTGATGCCGCAAAACTTCTGCCAACCACCCAGCTAGCTTGAAACCAAAAGTGATTGGTTCGGCGTGAATACCATGCGATCGACCAATCATCACTGTATGACGATGTTCCTGTGCCTTTTGGCGAATCGCACCAATCAAATCTTCCACACGTTGCAACAACAGATCCAAACTCGCAACTAATTGCAGTGCTAAAGCTGTATCCAGTACATCGGAACTGGTTAGCCCCAAGTGAATATAGCGTCCGGCATCTCCTACATATTCATTGACATTTGTCAAGAAAGCAATCACATCGTGGCGAACTTCAGCTTCAATTTCCAGCACCCGCTTTGGATCAAAATCTGCCTTAGCTTTAATTTCTTCAACCGCCTCAGATGGAATGTAACCCAGTTCAGCCTGAGCTTCACAAACTGCGATTTCTACTTGCAGCCAGGTTTTTAACTTATAGGTTTCACTCCACAGATTACCCATTTCGGGCAGAGTATAACGCTCAATCACAATCTGGCACAGAATACAACGGTCATATTTTACAGTCTAATTAGTGTACATCGCTTTTTAACTCTACTTTTTGCTCAGCGATGGAATTAGGCTTTGAGTCTGATGTAATGATACTAATCCTACCGTCAGCTTCCATATACGCCAATTTGACATCAGCCAAAAATTCCACACCTTGCTGACGCAACTTGCTCATCAATTCATCCTCTGTAATTAATTCTCGTTGCAAATGGCGCTCAATCATCCGGCCATTTTTTACCAGTAAAAGCGGTGGCGGATTCATAAAACGTTGAAACTGGGGAAGTTTGTAGCCTAACCAGTTGAGCAAATAGCTCCAAAAAATCACAGTTCCCACGAGGATTGCACCTTCAGTAATTGATGTATAATTACTTGCCATAGCGTTTTGAGCAGCTTCCGCAAATAGCACAACTACCAGTAAATCTGTAATTCCTAAAGTTCCTAGTTGGCGGCTAGGAAGCAGGCGTAGCACTGAAAACAGCGCTAAGTAAACCAGCGACCCACGTATAATTAATTCTAAGACGCTGATACTAGGAACAAAAATTGCTTGCCAATCGATAAAAAACAATTTGTTCATTAACAGTATTTTTCTCTCTTGGTAGTATTTAAATCTCGTTGAGAAGATCGATAATCATCTACTTGAAATAATTAGTAATTGAATTAGTTGAGATTTAGACCCCACCTAATTGTAGACCGCTAATTTTAAAAAATAATTAGCGGAGGACTCAAACCCTTTTAATTATGAATTAGTAATTATGGTGAAAATTGTTTAAGTGCGATCGCTCCAATTGCAATCTTAGTTAGAAATCGGTTTGACTAGTGAATGAAAAATATGACAGTAGAAATTTTACTGTCATATTGAGAGAGCGATGTCTACGACGGGCTAAGCCTACGCAGCTTTTTTGATTTCACAGTGAATTAATTACATAGCAATTAACTTGCTTCATTTTTCAGTCACTAAAAAGGCTGGTTTCTCCCTCTATATTTCAATCTTTTGGGTTGATTAAAATGACGAATTAAGCGGCTCAATAATTTAGAGAATGATTGTTTACTATTGTTACTTTGCTTTTTCTGAGGAGTATCTTGATAAGTAGAAGTTTTATCATTTATCGGTACGGCATTTTTAGTAGGCGTGATACCACTACCGTGCCTTCTAGAGTAAACTTGAGTAAACTCAGCACCAAAGAAAAGAATCTGCGCCGCATAATTAACCCAAGCTAAGATTACCACCAGTGAACCAGCAGCACCATAGGCAGAACCAAAACTGCCATTACCTAAATATTGTCCTAACAAAAATCTCCCGATGGAAAACAAGAATGAAGTGAGCATAGCTCCAATTAAAACATCACTCCAAGCAATTTTGACATCTGGTAGAACTTTGAAAATTAGTCCGAATAGGAACGTAGTGATGGCAAAAGAAACGATAAAATTGATAATTTGCCAGAGGAAATCAACACCTGGTATTAAATTACTAAAGTAAGTAGCTAATGCTGCTAAAACTGCACTAATTACCAGAGACACTAAAAGTAAAAAACCAATACCTAACACCATTGCAAACGACAAAAAGCGTAGGCGAATTATATTAGTTACACCGCGTCCGGGTTTCGGTTTCACTTCCCAAATTGTGTTGAGGGAATCTTGTAATTCAGTAAATAAACCAGTAGCACCTAACAGCAAAACTCCAACACTAATAATCGAAGCCATCACACCTGTCTGTGGTTTGTTAGCATTCTGAATTGCTGTTTGGATGAATTCTGCCCCATCTGGGCCGACCAAACCTTGAATTTGTCTGACAATTTCACCCCTTGCAGCTTCTTCTCCGTATACTGCTCCGGCGATCGCAATTACAATAATTAGCAATGGTGCAATAGAAAAAATCGTGTAATAAGCTAATGCCGCCGCTAACCGAGAGGCTTTATCCTCACTCCATTCCTTAAAAGTCTCTTGGAACAACTTCCAAATCGCCTGCAAATTCATTGAGTCAGTCTCCTTGTAAGGGATGTTGCTTAGTCCCTGATATATTGGATACTGATTTGCTAATTAGCCACATCTTCCCAAGGATGTTAGTGTCGCGTTCTAGAGGAGGATTTCAGGATTTTATTGCCCCAATTGGCGATAATAAAAATGCGCTGATATTGATAATTTACGCAAGCTAGTAGCTGTAACTGCTACTGCATTCTATCAATTGTGCGATATTGAATTGCTTCGGCTACATGATTGGGTTGCAGCTTTTCCTCTGCCGCTAAATCTGCAATCGTCCGTGCTACTTTGAGAATGCGATCGCTTGCTCTTGCTGATAAACCTAATTTTCTAATTGCGGCTTCCAATAAATTGCGACTTGTATCATCTAGCTTGCACCATTTTTGCAGATGACTACTCTGCATTTGGGCATTGCAACGCAGATTTGCTTCTGTTTGAAAACGAGTAGTTGCGCGATCGCGTGCTTCTTGTACTCGTTGACGCACCGATGTTGATGCTTCTCCGGTAGGTTGTTGGGTAATTTCTTCTGGTTTTAAGCGATTCACCGCCACTTGCAAATCAATTCGATCCATCAACGGCCCAGAAAGTTTTGCCCAATATTGTTCGCGTTGCCGAGGAGAACAAGTACACTGTTGGATAGTATCGCCATAGTAACCGCAAGGACAGGGATTGGTACTCGCCACCAAAGTAAACTGCGCGGGAAATATGACTGATAATTTGGTGCGAGAAATCGTCACGAAACCATCTTCCAAAGGTTGACGCAGAAATTCTAAAACATCACGTTTAAATTCTGTTAATTCGTCCATGAAAAGTATACCGTGGTGTGATAAGGAAATTTCCCCAGGACGAGGGAAGCTACCACCACCAACTAGAGATGGCCCTGATGCCGAATGGTGGGGACTGCGAAAAGGGCGATCGCGTACCAAAGAACCGCGATTTTTCAATAAACCAGCCACCGAGTGAATGCGAGTCACTTCCAAAGATTCGGCAAAACTCAGGGGGGGCAAAATTCCCGGTAAGCGTCGTGCTAACATGGTTTTCCCGCTACCAGGAGGTCCGACAAATACAAGGTTATGCCCCCCAGCAGCAGCAATTTCTAAGGCACGACGCGCATGAGCCTGTCCTTTGACATCTTGTAAATCTGCTGAATCTACAGACGTTACATTTAACCTCTCTACATTGCCATCTATCTGCACAGGTTTGTAACGCCCTGGATTATTTAAAAAGTCCACCACATCAGAGAGATGTTTGCAGCCGTAAACAGCCAAACCTTCAACCACTGCTGCTTCTTCGGCATTATCAGCAGGGAGAACTAAACCTGTAATTCCCATTTTTTCAGCAGCAGCAGCGATCGGCAACACACCAGCTACCGCACGCAAGGTGCCATCCAAAGAGACTTCGCCTAAAAATAAATAATCGCCTAATAAATCACCGCTAACTTGCTCAGAAGCTGCCAAAATTCCCACACTAATAGGTAAATCGAAACAAGGGCCTTCCTTGCGTAAATCTGCTGGAGTTAAGTTGATCACAATTTTCCGCATGGGAAAAGCGAAACCTGCATTCTTCAGCGTTGCCTTAACTCTCTCTTTTGATTCTTGAATCGCCGAATCAGGCAGTCCCAAGACAACAATTCCCGGTAATCCTCCTGACACATCGACTTCTACGCCTACTTTGACGGCATCGATACCGACAATTGATGCACTCCAGACTCTAGCAAGCATTTGTTATATAACAGTAAACCTTTAGCATCTCTAGCAGATGAGTCAGGAGATTGGCATGAGTGAAACCACAGAGACAATTTTCACATCAGTCATTCATGGGAAAGTCCCACAACCAAGTATGAAAAATATTTCCTGCCGCACTCCCTCATTTCCCCTACTGCCTGTTTTCAAGTTTCTTTTAAGTAGAATGGCGCAAAAAAACCAAAGTATGTAACGGAAAGTAAAGTTGCT
>NZ_CAWUDO010000147.1:0-15407 GCF_963920935.1 Nostoc sp. CCY 9925
GTTTTTTCTTTCCCCCTTTCCCCTTCCCCTTTTCCCCTTAACCGACAAGTATTGCTAGTTATCCTACTTGTAGCGGCTTTCAATTCAATGGAATACACCCTAAAAATTAACTTATTGTAGGGGCGCACAGCTAGCTGTGCGCCCCTAAAGTAGTCTATTCAACTGCAAATTGCTATAGGACTCCTATTTGATTTTTGAGAAGCCAGGTACACTTAATCTTCTAGAATCCTTCTGCCTGTTGCCTTTTCCCTCTTGCCTATCTACGCAAAGAATTTCAGTAATCAAACCGGATTCCTATATAAATGTGAAACGGCTTCTCAAACCTGTTTGACTTCCCAATACTGTATTCTGAATTATGCTCTATTTTAGATATGTTCGCCCTGGGGATAAACCCTTCTTAACCTTTCACTAATCCTTTTTATAATACTCATTAAATAATTAAAAATATCTCTGAAACAGAGATTATTAAAAAAGTCTTAACCTATTAGCGAAGAAATATGCATAAAATCTTAAACATTGTCTGATAAATTTTAGGTGTTTAGGATATTTAGGATTGCTGTATGTCAGCAAGTGACTTTCTCAAATCTAAATTTGATTCCCTTTACCCGCATCTCAACGAGAGATCGATACGTCTGTGGGCTGCCGCAGAAGCTATTGCATTGGGCAGAGGTGGGATTACGCAAGTTTCTCAAGCAACAGGTCTCTCACCAAAAACGATTCGGGTCGGAATTCGTGAACTGGAAATTAAGCCAGATACTCGGATTAAAAACACTCAATTTACCGAGAAAATTAGATGTAAAGGAGGGGGTAGAAAACGTCTGCTAGAAATTGACCAAACCTTAATTCCAGACCTGGAGGCATTAATTCAACCACTAAGTTGTGGATATTCAGAATCTCCTCTACGTTGGACTTCTGAAAGCACCACTAAAATAGCTGAGAAATTGCGGACGAAGGGTCATGTTATCAGTCCGAGAAAAGTTGCTTCTTTATTGTGTCAACTGGGTTACAGGCTACAAAACAACCGTAAAACCAAAGAAGGAGACTCTCAGTCAGACCGGGATTTTCAATTTCAGCATATTCATGACCAAGTGCAAAACTTTCAGGCCCGTGGTCAACTTATCATCTCACTTGACATTAAGAAAAAAGAAGCGATCGGCAAGTATAATAACGATGTCCAAGAATGGCAATCTCAAAAAGAATTCGTCAAGGATAAAGCTGATTATTTTACCGAACATGAACTGTTAAATTTTGTTCCATATGAAGCTTATAACTTAACTACAAACCAGGAATGGGTCAGTGTGGGAATTAATCAGGACACCGCAGAGGTCGCTGTTGAATCAATTCATCGCTGGTGGCAAGATATGGGGAAAAAAATGTACAAATATGCTACAGAACTGTTGATTATAGCAGACTGTAGTGAAGCCGATGAATATTACTTGCGGTTATGGAAAGCCCAACTCCAGAGACTTGCTAACACATTTAAACTTATCATCGAGGTTGCACATTTTCCTCCTGGCACAACTAAATGGAACAACATAGAACATCGGATGTTTTGTCTGATTACAGAAAACTGGAAAGGTAGACCGTTAACCATTAAAGAAGTAATAATTAATCTAATTAGTACTCCTACCACCAATAAAGAACTGATAATTAAAACTCCACACGAGCAAAATAAGTTTCAGACAGGCACGAATATCACTGACAAAAAATTGTCAACAGTCTTTCTACAAAAGCCTGAGTTCCATAATGACTGGAACTACCGATTTATACCTCAAAATGCTTTGGAATTATGCTCTCCATTGAAAATGGGTAGCACACTCTTTGAGATAGACAAGGAATAGAAACTACACAGATCGGAATTAGTTATAGTTGCATGAGTTGTTCTGAATTTATACATAACTAGTCATGCAACTTTACCAAAGATTTGAACAAAAGACACTACTTGAATAGCTATCTACATTTACGGCCTTGCATAGTTGCGGGATGATTTTGGAATTTACACAACAATAATCTCTGTGTTTGTTGTGTCTTTGCCTCAGCCTCAATCATTCTACTAGTATTCAGCAACGCTTTTCCTGAAGCTTGATTCAATTTTATCTGATGTAACCTTCCATAGTTCTTACTTTAACAGTCAATAGCATTTTTGACAATCCCAACCTAATTTTAATCTACTGATATGACTATAAATCCCGAATCTGACATCTTTTTTAAAAGCTAACGAGCTTCCAAAATAAGTAACTTATTTCTGCGCGATTACTAATGGTCAAACTTACTTGAACAGACATTCTAGTTATGTTATTGTAGTTTCGTAAAGATTAATTTCGCCAGAGTAAACAATGCTAAACAACAGTTAAGCCAAAATTACATGGTTAGCATTGCCTAGTACTCTTCCTGATTTAAGTTTTTTTCAGCAAAATAGCTCAATTCCATGACAGCAGTTCTAAATTTTGTAGTGCTGTAGGGTTAGTAGTGTTCAATTCTTAGCTCTTGTAAAACAATACCTATAGGTATTGATCTAAGGCTACTGAATTTATCTGCATTAAGTGGAATTTGAGTAGCGTAATTCTTGTCTGTTTCTATCAAAGCTTACGCATTAAAAGCTTCCTATTTTGGTAGCTTCAATGTGTCTATTCTCATAATTTGCAACCACAACTCATAAGAGCTAGAAAGGCAAAAATGGCAAGAAAATTCAATGTCGGAACTCAAGAAAATGATTCTATCCTGCTGATAGCATCACAAGATAATAATACTGTTATTGCCCTGGCAGGTGATGACATAATCTCTACTGGATTAGGGAATGACTTTATTAATGCAGGTACTGGCAATGATGTTGTTAGTTCTGGAGATGGAAACGACGTTATCGACGCAGGCGACGGTGATGACGTAATTGACGGACAAGAAGGTAATGATTTTATAAATGCTGGAGCCGGAAACGACTTGATTGACGGTGGTCTTGGCAACGATATCATCAGATCTGGAACTGGCAACAACAATATCAATGGTGGTTCTGGCGACGACATTATTTATCTTGCAGGTGAATCAAACACAGTTTTTGCTGAAGCTGGCGATGACAAGATCTTTGGTGGTGATAGTGTAGATGTCGTTGATACGGGTGACGGTGACGACATTGCTTTTGGTGGTGGTGGAGATGACTATTTGACAGGTCAAGGTGGTAGCGATCGCCTTAATGGTGGGCTTGGTAATGACTTAATAGAAGGCGGAAGCGGAGATGACCAGCTTTCCGGAAATGTAGGTAATGACGTAGTATTTGGCAATGATGGCACAGATACCTTGAATGGTGATGCCGGGAACGATGTCCTCAATGGCGGTCAAGGAAATGACGTGCTGAAGGGTGGTACTGACAATGACACTCTGATTGGCGGTGATGGCAACGACGAACTGCAAGGCGGTAGTGGCAGCGATACACTAATTGGCGTCAATAACGATGCTAATTCTAGCTTTGGACAGGGCGATATTGACGTTCTCACAGGGGGTCTTAGCGCAGATACTTTTGTTCTGGGTGACAAAAACACTGTTTACTACAGTGATGGTAAGCCAGGATCTTTTGGATTTGAAGATTACGCCGTTATCAAAGATTTTGAATCTGGAGTTGATAGTATCCAACTTAAAGGTTCAGCATCAAATTACTCATTGGTTGCATCTTTTGGGGATCTCCCAAGTGGAACAGCTATATACTATTTTGACAGTTCAAATATTCTTACTGAACTGATTGGTGTCATTGAAGGACAACCACTAGCTAATTTCAATCTGAATAATACCAGTCAGTTCTCTTTTGTAAATGACTCATCCACAAGCATATTCATTGAAAATGCTGGCTTTGAAGAGCCAGAATTGGAAGATGGAAGCTTTAATATTGCAGACGTACCTGGTTGGGTAGTCTACGATCCCAATGGCTACATACCTGAAAATCCCAACGGAATCGAGACTTCCAATTATGATGTATTAGATCCCAACACCGAATACTTCATTAATGAAGCACCAGAAGGTGAAAACGTTGCCGATCTTTATGTAGTTCAACCCCCTGGAAGTGGTGGTGTTTTAGGTCTATTCCAAGAACTCGATACTGTTTTAACAGCCAATACCGAATATACCCTACAGGTAGAAGTAGGTAATATCGGAGGTATCTATATCGGAATTGACTTGAGTGGTTTCCCTGGATATCGTGTGGAATTGCTAGCAGGCGATACAGTTATCGCATCTGACAATAATAGCGTATTCATTGAAGATAAAACCTTTGAAACCTCCACGGTAAAATTCACTGCTACCGAATCAAACCCCTATTTAGGTCAGAATTTAGGCATCCGATTGATCAATCTCATAGAAGGGCCTGGGTTGGTAGTTAATTTTGACGACGTTCGCTTAACTGCACAAACACTACCAGATATATCTGCGTCAAATAGTTAGGCTAATCGTCGTCTGTTTTTTTTCCAAAACTCATATCATTTCCGGCTAATCACTTGTGATTAAAATCTCTCAGCCTCCCGGCGTCAGTCTTAATGAGAAGTATCCAACTGGACTTGATATTACACATCTTCCTGGATATGTGGGCATTGACTCTAATGTGAATGCGTAAATCCGGATCTCTCGAACAACAATCTACAAAAGGAAAAAGCAAAAATGGCAAGCTTATTTATTACCGGAACTGAAGGTGATGACTTTATCATTCAGATCGCCTCAGAGGATGATATCACTGTTAATGCCCTTGGAGGTAATGACATCATCTCTACTGGAAGCGGCAACGACTTGATTTATGCAGGTAGTGGGGACGACATTATTCCCTCTAGAGAAGGCGACGATACTATTTATGCAGGTGATGGCAACGATTTGGTTCCTGGGCAAGAAGGTAATGATTTTATAGATGGTGGTGCGGGTAACGACCTTCTTGGAGGTGGGCCTGGCAACGATATCATCATATCTGGTACTGGCAACGATACGATCATTGGTGGTGCTGGTAACGACATTATCTATCTTGCAGGTGAAGTCAACGTAGTCTTTGCTGAGGGTGACAATGACATTATCTATGGTGGTGATGGCGTTGATCTGGTTGATGCAGGTGACGGTAATGATAGTGTTTTTGCTGGTGCTGGAGATGACTTTTTTACTGGTGAAGGTGGTAACGATATACTCAATGGTCAACTCGGTAACGATACCGTAGTTGGCGGTAGAGGAGATGATCGGCTGTTTGGCGATGTCGGTAACGACATACTTTTTGGAAATGATGGCACAGACTTATTAAATGGTGGCGCTGGAAACGATTCTTTAGATGCTGGTGCAGGAGCAGACAGACTAATTGGTGCCAATACCACTTCTGGCTTTGGCAAGGGTGAGATTGACGTTCTCACAGGTGGTAAAGGAAGAGATACTTTCGTTCTGGGTGATAAGAATGCTGTTTACTACAATGACGGCAATACATCATCTGCTGGAAATACAGATTACGCTCTGATCACAGACTTCCAATTAGGTAGCGATCGCATCGAACTCAAAGGGCCAGCATCAAATTATTTATTGGTTCAATCTTTTGGTAATGTTCCAAGTGGAACATCTATCTTATTTACTGGCGGTTCCAACATTATTCCTGAACTTATTGGTGTCATTGAAGGACAAGTAGCTACAACTTTCAATCTCAATAATACTAGCCAGTTTTCTTTTGTTTAACGTCAGTTAAAGAGGCTAAAAGGCTGAGATTTAAAGTTAAAACTTAGACCAGGCAAGCTTTTTTATGACGTAGGCAACTTATGTTTTTGATGAGAATAGTTGTGGTACTTAGTACCACAACTCCTCACAAAACTTGAAGAAAGTTCGAGTCAATTAAGATTTCAGTGAGAACGTAGCTATCATAGTTGCGTTGCATGACACTGATTACCAAATCATAGCTTTAATTAAAATTGTTACCCCACTTTACAAAAATTATGAATAGCTCTATGCTGGAATCAAAGCCGAATTTAGAAAGTTGCGATATTCAAAAAGCAGTTAAAATTCTTGGTTTAGAAATTTCTGATGGAGAATTGGATGAACTCAAGTCCGGCAATAATATTTCACTTAAAAGCAGAGATTTAAGTGAAATTGGCTCAGTATTCATCCTTGCAGAAGCTGTTTTAAGAACCAAAATAGTTAAAGTTAAAAACGTTACCTTTGACGATTTACAAAAGGTAACAGCAGACTTTTCACAGCACTCCGGAATTCCAATTTATTGCTGGGACTCTGAAAGTAGCGGTAAGTGCTGTCTTTTACTAACTCTAGTAGATGGTAAACCTAACATCCGATTGTCAAGGGGGAGGTCAAATTGATACCTGTAAAGTTATCTGCTTTGGGAATTTATCTACCAACTCAGGTGATGACAAACCACGATCTAGCTAAAATTGTCGATACATCTGATGAGTGGATTCGTAGAAGAACTGGGATAATTGAGCGGCGAATCGCTTCTAGTGAGGAAAGCACATCTAGTTTGGCAACAGCAGCTGCCAAACAAGTTTTGGATAAACACGGTATCGAATTACTAGAAGTCGAAATGATTTTAGTGGCAACTATGATGCCTGATATGCCATTCCCATCAGTTGCTTGTAAGGTACAAGATAATATAGGCGCTTTTAATGCCTTTGCTTTTGATATATCTGCGGCCTGTTCCGGATTTGTCTATGGTCTGGAAACAGCAGCTTCTTTCATCAAAGCTGGTGCAGTTCGTAATGCCTTGGTTATAGGTGCAGAAGTTCTTTCCAGATGTATAGATTGGCAAGATCGTTCTACATGTGTGTTGTTTGGAGATGGCGCTGGAGCAGCTTTACTGGAGTCAGGGGAAGAAAATTGTTTTCTAGCTTCTGTACTGCGTACTGATGGTTCAGGTCAGGATCTATTGTATATGCCTGGTGGCGGAACTAAACAGCCGACTTCAGTTCAAACTTTGGAAAACAGACAACATTTTCTGAAAATGAATGGCCCAGAACTATTTCAAGCCGTAGTGCCTATCGTATGCGATGCCATCACCGATACTTGTAATAAAGCTCAGATTTCCATTGAAGATGTTGAATTGATTATTCCCCATCAGGCTAACATTCATATTATTGAAGAAGTAGCCGTGTATTTGGGAATTCCAATTGAGCGTTTCATGTGCAATCTTCACAAATATGGAAATACCTCTGCGGCTTCAATTCCACTTGCTTTATTTGATGCTGTTCAAGAAGGAAAAATTGTCGCAGGCGATTATGTGATGATGGTTGGGTTTGGAGCAGGGCTAACTTGTGGGGCCAGTTTAATTCGCTGGGATAAATCCTTTGTTTGCTAGAGAATCGTTTAGATATTACAAAGAGAAAATGTTTATAGAAGACAAAATTTGTGTGTCTTCTGTTCAGTCAGCAATTCAAGTCAAGACCGGAATAGATATTATTTCGATCGAAGATATCAAAGATTTAGTGGATGCACCGATAGGAGTCTGGCTGACAGAGCGAGAGTGGAAAGATGCTTTAGCTCTTGGCAATGAAAATCATCGACTTCAAAGATTAGCAGGAAAATTCGCTTGTAAAGAAGCAATTCTTAAGGTTTTGGAAGCGGGTATTAGTCAAATTGAACTGGTTGATATAGAAATTTTACATAATGTTTCTGGAAAACCAATTGTTTTTTTACATGATACTGCTCTCCAATTTTGGCAACAAATTTCAGCTAGTCACTTGGATGTCAGCATTAGCCATGACAAAGATTTTGCGATGGCGATCGCCATTGCAATATGTTTAAAAAATTGAAGATTTAAATACTAAAAAAGGTGTTACAATATGTCAAAGATGGAAGCATTTGTTTTCCAAAATAAGCGGGGACAAAACCTTGTAGGTGTTTTACATCATGGACAAGGAAATGAGCCTAGACCTTGTTTAATTGTTTGTCACGGTTTTGCAGGTACTAAAATTGGTGGAAGTCGCCGTTTTGTAGAATTTGCTCGCCATGCAATCAAACAGAATTTCTCAATATTCCGATTTGATTTTGCAGGTTCAGGTGATAGTGATGGTGATTTAGTAGACCTGACTTTAGACAGAGAATTAGAAGATTTAGAAGCTGCAATTGATCTAGTTGCCACCATAGATAGTATTGACCCAAATGCCATTGGATTAGTTGGACATTGCTTAGGTGCGGTAACTGTTATCCGAGAAAGTGCGAGACATTCAAGGATATATAAAACTGTCGCCTGGGCACCGTTTACTGATTTAGCAGGTACTGTTATGCGCTTGATAGGTGAAGATTCATTTTCTGTTTTAGAAGACGGCGATGAAGCCGAATTTATCTACCACGGAGAACTGATGAAATGTGGGCCGGCAATTCTCACACAATCTCCTGAGCTTGATATGTTCAAAGAGATTGAACAAGTCAATCAGCCTTTATTAATTATTCATGGAACTGAAGATGCAACAGTTCCTTTACAAGAAGTTAAGCAATTAGTAGAGCAAGTGCAAATAACTTCTAAAAATCCACCCAAATTACAGATAATAGAGGGAGCGCATCATTCTTTTCCATTCCATCAGCAAGAATTGTTTGAGCTAACAATTGATTGGTTTAATAAATAAATTAGCTCTATTTGTCATCAGTTATTTACAATAGATAACCGACAAAGGACAAATATAACCAATAATTATGCAATTTAAATTGCATAATATCTGAACTACGACCTCTAAACATAAAAGGAGAAAAATATGGTTGCTATCAATGAAAAACCCACTCAAGTACAAGCAGTTTCTTTTGATGATTTTTGTAATGCTGTTGCCCAAAGATTAAACATAGACCCAAATAAACTTTGTCCTGATGCTTATTGGGTAGATGATGTAGGGATATCTTCTGTAGATATTGTCAAAATTGTGATGCTAATACGTCAAAAATTTCATGTGAAGATATCCACAACTCAAGCCGGAAAAATAAAAACTGTAGAAAATGCTTATCAATTACTGGAATCAGGATTAAATAATAAGTAGCATAAATTTAATTCCTGACAATCAAACAATTTTGGATTTGAGATTTTAGATTTACACAATACTTGCCTGTTGCACATTACCACTCTTTAAGTAGGGGCTTAAATAAAGAATTTTAAATTATTCCGAAATAGCTTTTTCTCAAAGAGTAAGTACAAAATCAGTGGATGCTATCCGATATTCCATGCAAACAGATACTTGTAGAATTTAAATTTTTAATCTACAATCCAAAATTTAAAATATAAAATTTGCAAATGTAGGTGTTGTTTTAACCATGAAAAAATTAAGAACAGCTGATTATGCCTTAGTTTTTCCAGGACAAGGTTCTCAATATGTGGGAATGGGTTTAGAGATTTTTAAGGAGTTCATATCAGCAGAAAAAATTTTTGAGTCTGCCGAAGAAGTTAGCAAGTTAGATATTCGCAATCTATGTTTTTTTGGTGATGAAGAAAACTTGATGGAAACTTCCATCACACAACCCTGCTTACTAGCGACAAATATAGCACTATACACTGTCTTTCAAGAGCATTTTTCCAAAAAACCAAAATTTATTTGTGGACATAGTGCTGGCGAATATTCTGCATTAGTGGCTGCTGGAGTATTATCTTTTGCAGATGCTATGAGTTTGCTCCAAGTTAGGGGAGCTTTAATGTCAAAAACTCAGGAGGGTGGTATGGTAGCCCTCAAAGGAGTTACATTCGAGCAAGCAGAAAAATTATGCAAAGAGAATGTCCAACCAGGTGGTGTATTAGTTCCTGCTAACTTGAACTCACCAGAACAAATTGTGATATCTGGTGATATGGATTCTATAGAAGAAGCTCTTGTTTTTGCTTTTGAAAATAATGTGAAAGCTGTTCCTTTACCTGTTTCTGGAGCATTTCATTCTCCTTTAATGCAAGAGGCTGCACAAAATCTTTCTCATATAATTAGTAATTTACAATTCAATGATGCTGGTATACCTGTGATTTCAAATGTGACAGCAAAGCCAGTAATTAACGGTTATGAATGGAGCCAGTTATTAGAGCAACAAATAACTGCTGCTGTTCTTTGGGAGTCTTCAATACGTTATATTTACGAAAATGGGATTGAAGTTTTTGTTGAAATGGGGCCAGGAAAAGTTTTATCAAAGTTAATCAAAAAAATTGTTCCTTCTGCTGTAACTTTGAATGTAGAGAATGTTACATCTTTGCAGGAAACATTGCTCCAATTAGAACAAATTTTTGACCGACAACTTGTCTAATCTAGACTTTTGCAAGAAGTCTAATAATTGCAAATACATTTTACTAAAATAAATGGTAGAGGAAGATTAATGGTTCATGTATTGGTCACATTAATACCTAATCCTCATGCGTCAGAAGCCGCTGAGAATTATAAAAAACGGGCTGTAGCAATTCGTGATGAATATGGAGCAGAAGTAGTTTTACGTATGCAGGCCAAAGAACGATTGCTAGGTTCTTTTGAAGAAGAATCTATCCGAGTTTTAAAATTTCCTTCTGTTGACCATGTACGAGGATGGCTAACAGATCCACGTTACTTGGAAGTTTTGCCATTTCGAGACCAAGCTTATCACAAAGTAACTATTACTGTTTTAGAAGATTTGTGATGACGAAAGACTTTTGACAACCAAAAGACAAATATTTCTCAAGCCATTTAGAACTTTTATATCTCATAAACACAATCAGAGGTGGATCATGAATTTGAATACATATGCAGTTGTTGGTAGTGGTGCTACTGGTATTGCTGTAACTTACTATCTACGACAACGTGGTTTCAATGTTGAATTAATTGAGCAAGATGATGCTATTGGTGGACGTATTCGCCCATTCCTCTTAGGAGACCGGCCTGTACAATTGGGAGGAAAAAATATTGGTAGAAGTTACCGTCTTTTTAGAGAGTTTACAGCAGCAATGGGTAACAATCCCTATGAATTTTTCGGGCTGAATTCTTCTCAAGTTCAGAACAATAAATTATTGACTTTAGATAATAATCGCCGCGTTCAAGCTACCTTGGAATTTATGAGCCAAGGTACTCCTAGAGATATTTGGCGGTTTTGGAATGTTTGTGGAGCTGTGATACGAAACATACAAAATGGTCTTTTGGGTGGCCCTTACTTCAATGACCTTTGTAGACGTATAGGAGATCAACCTCTGAGTGAATACTTCAGTTCTAAATTCTGTCAGGTTGTGATGCGACCTATGACTGTTCGGATGAATGGAGCAGAAACAGATGAAGCTTATGTTGGTAATTTGGGTAGTAATCTCCGCATGGTTCTTGACACTTACGACCAGTTGATTCATGGAATGCAACCTGTATTGGAGCAATTTGCTAAAACTGGGCCTTTGAGATTAAACAGCCGTGTAGAGTCTTTAATTGTACGCAATGGACGTGTTGCGGGTCTACGTTTACGGGATTCTTCTGGCGTGCAAGAAAGAGAGTATGCAGGTGTCATATTAGCAACTCCAGCAACAATTTCTTCTAAAATCGTCGCATCTCAAAACTCACAGCTATCTCAAATTTTAGACACTGTTAACTACTATCCTGTAACTGTGGTTGTAGCAGAATACGCCCGCGATATTTTCTCCAAGAAAGTACGCGCTTTAGTCTTTAATGACACATATCCTATTAGCAATGCGGGTGCTTATGGTATTAATGAGCGCAACGTAATTCGATACACGTTTAGTGGTCGCACAGGTCGCCGCTATATGAAGGATGGAGCTACTCCTGAAGAATTGATTCGTTTAGCAGAATCAGCTCTAAATGAACACGTTCCTATTAGTGGATCGGATCGCATCAAATATGTTGCGAAATATCATCCAGTTGGGTTGTGTGCTTATACTAGCAATTACAATCAATTTGCTAATAATCTCCAAACTCAACTTTCGCAACTACCAGGGCTTTTCCTCACAGGTGATTACATGAAAGGAGCATCTTTAGAAGCTTGCTTTGAAGCTGGTAAAACTTGTGCGGCTCAAGTAGTTCAAGCTCAGGAATTCCAAGTTTCACAAAAATCTGAATTGGCTGCAATTTAGCAGATAAGAGTTCAAAGACGTAGAGGATCACAATTTGAGAGGGCGGTGTTTTAATAACAGAAGCCCTCTCTTTTTTTTCTTTATTAATTGTTACTTAACGTGAATTCGACAGACCTCACCCACCCAGCCTCCCTCTGTGCAAAGAGTAAAGTGGATAATGTCACAATGACACATTGTGAGTTATGATTGCTATACCAGATGCTATTGAAGATGGCTTAAAAAAGCAAGTCCAAAAACAACTAATAACAAATGACAAAAAATTTTCATTTGTCCTGGTGTACATCATTCATGATTGCTAATTACTCGCTAGTGCAGTATTCCTAACAATCTATAATATTGCTTTGTCTTAATTGAACATCTTGCTCAAAAACTAAAAGCAAATCATCTACGGTTTTTTTGTACTGAAAACCATAATCTAACAAAGCTTCCTTTAAACTTTTTAACTGAGATTCGTCGATTTGATTTTTGAGGACTATCTCAATAGCTTCCTTGTTTACTGTAAAACTAAAATAGTCTTTGAACTCATTATAATCCCAGTTTAATTTTCGGGCTGCATTTAACTCAATGGCAGCTAATGTATCATCAAATTTTTTACTTCCAACCATAAATTTGTCTTAGTGCATGAGCTTAATTACATTTTAACAATTACAAGAGAGAAAAAACTAAATCTCAATATTAATGAGGAGTTAAGAAGGACGGCAAGATATTTATATTTAAAAAATCAACCTTTAGATAAATGTATAGAAGATAATTATAGAGTATGAATTTGTAGTTAATTTTTCTAAATATTTTAAATATTTTTGATAATAAAAAAATATCTCACTGTTCGCAGTCAACAGTCATCTTTGATATTACATTTATTCTCCACGTAGTTAAATCTAGGTAAAATGCTGTAAGAGACGATCGCTTTGTTATAGTCCCTAGCCTAAATAATGTCATTTACAGATAAACGCCCTCTGGGTTGGTTGTTACAGCAATTTCAACTCAAGCCAGGTAAACCCGACATTTTTTCTGGATTACGTAGCCTTTTGATACTATGCGTACCCATTGGAGTTGGAATTATTACTGGTCATGCTGCTACAAGTGCGATTGCCACTATGGCAGCTTGGTTTGTTGGTATGGTAAATGTTGAGGGCACTTACCGCCAAAAAGCGATCGCAATGAGCGCGGCAACCATTAGCATAACTGTGGTATTCTTCATTGCGAGTCTGGTTAGCAGTCATCTGTGGTTAGCTATCCCGGCAACATTCTTGGTAATATTTATTGCAGGCTTAGCAAGTCTCTACGGCAACGTGGCTGCATCTGTGGGCTTAGTCACTTCAATTATGTTTGTCATTGCCCTTGCTAAATTTGCTTCATTCTCTAATTTATCTACTCTTATCCAACAATGTGCGCTCTGTTTGGCTGGCGGAATCTGGACAACTGTTTTATCATCACTGCTGTGGGTGGTGCGTCCTGATGCACCTGTAAAGCAAGTAGTTGCTAAGTGTTATGACTCGTTGAGCAAATTTGTAGATTTGGCAAGGGAGAGGGCATTAAATCCACAGGATTTGCAAGAGTGGACGCAACAATTTTTGCAAGCTCAGGATATCGTCATTCAAGATTTGACATTTGCCCGTAGTGTCTGGACAGCTATGTGGACTAGGCAAAAAGGAGCTAATCTGCGGGGAAATTATTTACTGGTGTTAATTGAGGATGTAAATCAAATCCTTAATTCTGTTGTTGCATTGAGTGAATTGTTAGCGATCGCATCCACAGACCAATTATATTCTCAGCTGCAAAGAGAAATTGAGCAAGCGATCGAACAGTTGGTAATTGCTGTGCAAATGTTATCACAAGGAATTGTCAAAGAAAAAAACTTAGTTCAGTTGGGAGATTTAGACCGGACAATTGAAGCACTAGAACACCAATGGCAAGTTATTCGCGCTCAACTCCTCAATCAAACCATAAATCTTCAAACAGATGAATATGCCGAACTACTCAACCTGAAAAAGATTACAGCCAGTTTGGCAAACCTAGCACAGCAAATTCATACTGACGCAGAGATTATTGCAGATTTCAAACAGGGGAAACAGCGCCCCATTTCTCAGCGAAATATTTCTCCTCCAACTCAGTCAGAGAATTCTACAATTATTGATACGCTGCGAAATAACTTCACTTTTGATTCAGTTTTGTTTCGTCACGCGTTGCGTTTAGCATTGGTAACAACGGTTGCTGAATTGCTTGCCTCAGTATTGCAGCTGCCTAGAGGTTATTGGATAACGCTAACAGCTTTAGTTGCACTGAAGCCCAACTTTGGTGGAACCTCCGAGACAACGGTGCAAAGAGTCATCGGTACTATTTTGGGCGGAATTATTGGTATAGGTGTAATTTTATTAGTTAAGAATCAGTTGGCGATGTCTGCGACGGGTTACGCCTACGCACTTTGTTTTTTGCTGCTGGTGTTTACTGCAATGTCGGTGCGATCGTTAAGCTACAGCATATTCACTATACTGCTAACTCCCGCCATCATCTTATTACTCAATCTGATTAGTGCAGGTGACTGGAAAATTGGAATATTGCGTATCGTTGATAGCTTAGTTGGCGGTGTCTTAGCACTGCTTGGCAGCTATTTGCTTTTCCCTCGTTGGGAACGACAGCAACTTCCGGTACAACTAGAAAAGACAATTCGAGCAAATCTCGCTTACTTTCAGCAGGTAATAGCTAACTATCTCCATCCAGAACGCGGCGCATTTAATGATTCTATTAATATGCTACGTCATCAAGCGGCATTAGAAAACGCTAACGCTACCGCTGCCGCTCAAAGATTGTTCAGCGAACCTCGTCACGTCCAGGGAGAAATCGAACCTGTAATAACCTTGATGGTATACATTCGGAGCTTTTTCAGTTCAGTGACAACTCTGGCAGAACATATGCGGGAATTTAGCGGAGAGTACCAATTTACTGAACTCAACCGCCTGACGGATACGATTATTCAAGTTTTGGAAAACTTAGCAGATGCGCTGCAACAAAAGCAGCCACCCCAAAAGTTACCAGCATTGGATAACTATCTCGAAACAATTCACGGCCAAATTCAACAATTACATACTGTCCGATTATCAGAGATTGCCACAAATCCGAACAGTTTAACTACTCCTACATTACAAGCCGTTCGAGAACAAACTCCTCTATCTATAGAACTAGAGCGAATTGTTAATGAGATTAAAGTTATACACTGTGTAATTGCCCGGATGCAAGATTGAAGAAATCGGCTTTTTCAAACTGAATGTAAAAAACCTGCCTTTGAAAGCTTTTGTAAAGGGGGCTAAAGGGGATCGATGCAATTGAATTGTCACCCGATGCAATTGAATTGTCACCCGATGCAATTGAATTGTGACTCGATGCAATTGAATTGTGACTCGATGCAATTGAA
>NZ_CAWUDO010000148.1:0-14960 GCF_963920935.1 Nostoc sp. CCY 9925
CGCTCTGGTTAAATTTTCGTTACATACTTATAAATTTTCCCGCCGACTTACTTACTGCAAATAACCAATAGCATTATTTTGATAGTAAAAGATACAGGGTATAACTGCCTCCTCTCCTTTTATGAGCGGTTTGTATGTTTCTATAATTCTTTCTAAACCAAAAGGATTATCTCTTCCTTCCTAAAATTCCAAAACTTTTTGATCGGTTATACCATTTCTTTGTGAAGCTGCGCCAAATTCTCTTGGCTTCCTTCCTTCTTTCTTTGTGTCCTACCCTGCGGGAAGCCGCTCCGCGTCTATGCGCCCTTTGCGGTTCGTTCCTTATATAGTTTGGCGCATCTTCATACAGAATTGGTATTAGCCATTTTGCCATCAACTCATAATCATATATTTCACCTTGCATGGGACAAATAGTAATTTCGTCTTTTTGAATTCGCATTTTTTGTGTATAGTTTTTATCGCAAGTATTGAATAATTAGAATTGATTCAAAATATCATCCTATTACCGGAGTTGTGAAAATCAAAGGGGAATTTTATCCACGCTTTGTGAGAATAAAATTCCCCTTAAACTCTTACACTAGCCCTGATACAAAATACTTCTGCACCAATACGGTTCGGTTAACGTGTTTATCCCTTAGAGATTTCCCCAACCCCCCTTAAGAAGCTACGGTGTACACACATCTGTGTAGGAAACCAAAATCCTCGTACATCCGTCATTATCCTCCTTTTTAAGGAGGACTTTGAGAGGCTTTTGCCCCCCTGGGAAAGGGGGGTTGGGGGGATCAAAAATGTGCGGGGCAACTCTAGAAGACTTGTGTGTACACCGTAGCCTTAAGAAGGGGGGGTTTTCTTCTAATTACCGCCTTAAAAAGGGGGTCGCCATAGGCGGAGGGATCTTATCCGAACAGTATTGACTTCTGCACAAGTTAGATTTACTTAATTGCCTCCAGAGGTAACAGATTTATTATGTATGGCAGGGTCTTCAGGCTTTCTCTGCCATTTGCCATCTTTGCCTGGTTCGTACTCATTTTTGACACTATTCCAAGCAACCTCACGGGCACCTTGTTCGCTAAGTCCGTCACTTTGGGCAGCATTTAAAGCTGCTGCAAAAATCTGCTGTGCATGTTCGGGCAATTGTTGTTTAATATCTTCAGGTAATTCATTTTTTGCTTGATCTGGCATAAACTTAATTCCGATTATCTCAACTTAAGTTCATACTAAAAAACTGGTAATTAAATTTCCTCTTTCTCTCAGTAGAGAACCAAATAATCATACTTTTGGCTGAGTAAAACAATTTTTAAATCAAAGAAGCAATAATATTAATACTCATAGCCAGAATGGTGGTATTGAAAAAGAAGGATAATATCCCATGTAGCAACGTCAAGCGCCTCATATCGCGGGATGTCGTTTGCACATCTGAAACTTGGCTAGTCATGCCAATTACAAATGAATAATATAAAAATTCCCAGTAGTCTGGATAGTCGTTATGAGGAAAATCTAAACCTCCAGCAATTTTTTCGCTATTATTGGGACTAACATATTTGTAATAAGTGTGTGCATACTGAACTGCAAATATTGTATGCACTAATAACCACGAACCTACAATCGTCATAATTGAAAGTATGACATGTAGGATAAGCATCATTGTTGACAAACCTTTTTTATCAGTTAGTAAAAACCCAATGGCTAAAACACTGGCACAAGCCGCAGCTATTACCAACATGAATATAGCTAAATGTCCTTCATATTCACTCTCAGCATAACGGCGAATTTTTTGTGGGTTAGCTTTGAGCATTTTCCACCAAGTTATGGCTAAAAAAACATCAGCGCCAGAGTTCCAAGCGCAGAGAACGCGAGTGGGTAAATGCAGCCAAGGCGGAAGTATTACTGAAATTAATACAGCAACTCCAATAGAAATAAATACTCGAGGTCGGGGGTCAAAGTTTTTAAATAAATTAAGTTTCACAAATATTGCGATCGCAAACGTAATCCAAGCGGGTTTCAATCAGGGAAATATGAAGTTATGGAAACCCTAAAACGTCAGTTTAGTTGTAATTCTAAAATGGAAGAACGCACGAAATTGGTAATCACCTTTCCTTTTTAATTGTCTCAATCAAAAGTGGAGCTAATATTTAGCTAAATTTGGTTCTAATCGTCTCTATGCGTTTGCGATTTACACCCAAATCACTTTGACCTAAACGTGAAGCTGAACGGATTTGTATTACATTAGCATTCCTATCTAGATAGAATTCTACATCATCCACAAATCCCAGCAAGGCACTTTTAAATTCTGCATATAAATAATCTTGGCTTTCGGTAATTATTTTAGTCCTTGGGAAAGACTCAATAATCTGTTTTAGATTAGTAATTGCTTCTTCTGGAGTAGATGTAAAAGTCAGCGGTGCAATTTGGTGGAGTACATCTGCACTTTGGCTAGAAACGCAGTTAGGAGAGTTAGGACAAGGTGCTAATTTACCGTTACTAACACCTAAATTATTCGGTCGTTTACCTGCAAAAACCATAATTGTGTTTGTTAGTAAATGAATAAGTGAAAACTAAGTAGTTAATGCTTGATATAGCGATCTTATTTGATTATGGTAAAAATGATCTATTACCTTAGGGAATAAGCAATTAATCTTTCCCTATTCCCCATTGCGTGCGATCGCTTTATGATGCGGTAAGTATCGTCTAAGCGAAGACAGATTATGACGCCAACAATTTCAATTAACGATTCTGGGCGCTTGCAACTCTCACCTCTAGAAATTCCTTCCCGTTTACTGTTGGGGCCAGGCCCCTCAAATGCCCATCCTACAGTTCTGCAAGCGATGAATACTTCACCAGTCGGGCATCTTGACCCGGCTTTTCTCGCACTGATGGATGAAATTCAGTCGTTGCTACGCTATGTATGGCAAACAGAAAACCTACTCACCATTGCAGTTAGCGGTACAGGAACAGCTGCAATGGAAGCAACCATCGCCAATAGTGTGGAACCCGGTGATGTAGTTTTGATTGGTGTAGCTGGTTATTTCGGTAATCGCTTAGTGGATATGGCGGGACGTTATGGCGCTGATGTGCGAACAATCACCAAGCCTTGGGGACAAGTTTTCAACTTGGAAGAACTGCAAACTGCCCTGAAAACTCATCGTCCAGCTATTCTAGCTTTGGTTCATGCCGAAACTTCCACTGGCGCACGGCAACCTTTGGAAGGAGTTGCTGATTTGTGTCGTGAATTTGGCACTTTACTATTAGTAGATACCGTAACAAGTCTCGGTGGTGTTCCTTTATTATTGGATGCTTGGGGAGTTGACCTCGCTTATAGTTGTAGCCAAAAAGGCTTGGGTTGCCCGCCTGGTGCTTCGCCTTTTACCATGAGTCCGCGTGCAGCCGAGAAATTGCAACAACGCCGCACGAAAGTTGCCAATTGGTATTTGGATATGTCTTTGCTAGGTAAGTATTGGGGTAGTGAACGCGTCTATCACCACACAGCACCGATTAATTTATACTATGCATTGCGGGAAGCACTGCGTTTAGTTGCCGAAGAGGGATTAGCAAACTGCTGGCAGCGTCATCAAAAGAACGTAGAATATCTCTGGGAAAGCTTGGAAGACTTAGGATTGAGTATGCACGTTGAGCGGGAATATCGACTGCCAACCCTGACTACTGTCCGCATTCCAGAGGGAGTAGATGGAAAAGCGATCGCTCGACAGTTACTCAATGAATATAATATTGAAATTGGCGGTGGGCTTGGCGAACTTGCTGGTCAAGTCTGGCGTGTAGGACTTATGGGCTTTAATAGTCGTAAGGAAAGTGTTGACCAACTTATAACAGCATTGCGGCAAGTTTTAACTAAGTAGTTTTGAGATAATTAGGTGCGTGCGTTAATAGTAGCGTAACGCACCGGATAGAAAAGGCGATCGCCTTATATCAAGTTCGGATAATCACTTATTATTAAAATTTCTCCGCGTCAGAGCGTCCCGTTCCGCGTCAGTCCTAATGATAAGTCTTCACCCGAACATGATATTATACCAATTCGCAATTCGTAATTCGCAATTAAGGAACTTAAATTAGCATTGTTTGAGAAGCAAAGTTGATATTCTACAAGCAGATGCATTAACAATTTAAGACGTTTATTCCTAAAATCTTGGCAACACCTGAATTATTGGTAAAGGCGTACAGATGTACACCCCTATCTATCTATGTATAGGTTAAGCGTACCGTAAAAGCTAGATTGCAAAAGACTTTCTTTGCCTGTTGCCTATTGCCTATTGCCTACAATAGTTTCACTGGGAGAAAAAACCAACAACCAGCAGAGGCAAAAAGATTAAGGCAGACACAATCAAAACTAGGGTTGCTGGCTCAATTTTAATTTGGTTCTTCTGTGGGTCGCGCATTTGGTATTCTCTCAAATCAATAAAATATATTAGCCCAGCCTAATGGATGTTTACTGGTTTTTCCAAGGTCAATCAGGTTGAGAAGTGTAAATCTTTTAGCCATTCGAGGATATTAAATTTACATCTTTTGATTTTAGAAACTTTCAATTTGTGAATTCATCGCCCCATTAGCTTATTTCTTCCAAGGGAGTTTAGTACCCATTTCCGTGAATGCGGAGAAAATGAGATAGAGAATCAGTAACCCAGCAGCTGCAAAGAAAGTTAGTAAATCGTAATCCATAAGTACTGTTAGCTAAAACTTTGCTAATCATAACCAGATTACCGCGATCGCATCTCCACATCCCCGCCTCAGCGATAGAAGTTAATCTCTACCGTTTCTCTGAACCTGTAATCTTTGGTCTTCTGGGTGCAAACTGAACCAACCGTACCAGTGACGAACTGCTAGCCAGACGGCTGAAAGTAAACCTGCAAGGCTGAGGGTGAGGCCGCTAAACGGTACTAATAATCCAAAGATGGGTAATATTGCTCCAGCAATAGTACAGATGATAGCAGCAAGGGAAGTACTGCGGCTGGCACCTAATCCCCATGTCAAAAATAATAAGATCGAGGAAATCAAAGTCCAAGCCAACTGAGGATTCATCAAACGAGCCAGATACGTCAAGGCTAATAGACAAGCAAAGAAAATACTACCAGCGATCGCTATATTTTTGAAACTCATTGGCAGTGATAAATATAACAATAATATCCACCACAAAAATATTGCTGGTGCAAGCAACAATAAGCGAGGAATTATACCAGTGTGACGAATGGGTTCGGTGTTGGTAAACACTCCAAATGGATTTTTAACTGAAACATTATCGTTAAATATCCAAGTAAATTGAGTGCTGCGTCCATCAACTTTAATCTCATTCGGTACAACACCACTGGCGAAATCAGCCGGAGCAAAATTGGCAATTGCTAGGAGGCGGAAATTAGAAAGCAACTGTCCGGTGGCATCATAAACCCAGCGCGGCCCCCCTTGAGCTTGATAGGTAACTCGAAAGGTGGTTGCTTCCCCTGGTTGCAAACGAAAGGGAAAACCATAGTCTCCGGGATTGGTTTGTTGTAGCCTAGTACCATCACGCTCTACTTTGTAGCTAGCAAGCAGCGAGTAGCCATTAGGTGGCGATGCTTCAAAGAAAAAATTATTAATATCCTTGAGTTGGTTAACTACTTTATAATCAGCAGTGTATTCCACGCGATAAATTGAACTGCGACCTGGAACATCTACGGTTTGGTCAAGTTTGACTTGAATTTGCGAACCCGCCAAGGTCAAGAAGCGGGTAACTTCTCGCGTATCATTGACCTTAACTATCTTGCCGTTGACTTGGGTGGTATAAGAGTATGGCTCTTGAATAGAGTAGCGCACTTGAGGAGCAGACTGTTCGAGCCTTTCACCTGCGACACTTTCAACGACTTGAGCCACCCTTGCTTGTTCCCAGTGGTGATAGCGGTTGCTCAAAGTTGAACAGAGAAAAAATCCTGGTATCAAGAGAACTAATACTAAAGTTAAATGTTGTAATCCCCGCAACAATTGGGAATAACGAACAGCCCATTCACCAATGAAAATGACATTTTCGTTTTGGTGACGACCTAGAGAAAAACTTACCAGAGCGATCGCAACTCCCAAAGCTATAACTAAAAATACTAATAATAGTGAAGCTGTAAGTGCTTGAGTTCCAAATTGCACAAGCTCAGTCGGATGTGTTAAGTCAGGTAATCCAGGAATACCTTGAGCAGAAGATGACATTGGCGTATGTATTCTTGCAGATTTTGGAGAACCTGACCGATAAAATCTCTGAAAAGTTTCTCCACGATAGTTTAATATGATACGCCAACCTTAAGAGGCAATAGGCAAAAAGGCAATAGGCAATAGGGAAATCCCCATAATTCAAATTTGGGGATTTTAAAAAGGATGTATTGAAACATCAAGGGTTACCGCCTCGTTTCAAATGTTTAATGTTCTCCATAATTAAAATTAGTGGCTCTGTATCCAATTATTCAGGCAGGATTCTATTTACTATTGCCTATTGCCTATTGCCTTCATCCAACCGCCGTTGCCATTCAGCATCAATTTGTGCAGAACGTTCAACTTCCTGTTCTAGTAAATCGGTTTCAGTAGAGTAAACCAATTCTTCATCGCCGATGACTTTTTCTGCGGCAAACTGATGGGCGAAGTCAATCTTTTGCTGCAAAGAACTATCCGCGCTTGCTAATAGCCTAGCGCGAGAAAGGCGATCGCGGTTACGTGCAGCAATTTTTTGATTCCGCCACTGAATCCAAAAATAACGCAATAACGGTATCCCCAAAAAACCAACTCCATAAGCCAACAGCACCCAATAAATTCCTTGGACAAAAGCTACCAGTCCGCCTAATTGAGCCGCCGCCGTGCCATCTCTCAATAAACTTCCCAATACTAAAGCACCAACAAAATTGAGTATACCCAAGCCAGCACTCAGCATAATTTGTCCTGAGCTTGCGGCACTAAAACGCCAAGGGAATTCCTCTAAGTAAACTGCTATTGAACGACGAGGCTTTTTAGCTGCACTTACCTGCAACTCTGGGAAGTAATATACAATTTGCCCTTGGTCACTGACGGATGGCTGTCCATTAAATCGTGTCAGAACCGGCAGCATATAATCTTCGTAATCTCTTTTATATCCCTCCCCAATCTCATCGAGATACGGAGAAATTTGTTCTGCTACCACTGCGCCACGGTTATTCCGAATCACCGTAGCAATTTCTTGCCAGCGACGTTCTTCTAAATTCCCATTAGGATTACCATCGCCAAATAAAAAGGAAAACACAGCTTCAAAGAAATTTAAATCGCTTTGTTGTCGCCCTTCATCTCGCCGTTGCTGGTAGTGGGTATTATAATCTGGGCCAAAATACCAAAATAAATTTGGGAAATAGAAGAACCCACCACCGGAATTACTGCCCCCGCGATCGCTGTCACGGTCTGAATTGGCAGCGGTTATGATAATAATGATGGTAATAGTTATCAGGGCGATGGAAACAGTTAAGAAAATTCCAAAAGAAATGCGGATAAGGTAAAACAGAACATTCCAAACTTTTTTCCACCATTCCTGCAATCGTAACTGCAAGTATTTATTGCGTAGAATTGAGCGAAAATTTTTCGGAAACAGGTAAACAATATCACCTGAGTCTGCTACTTGTAAATGTCCGCCAGCCTCAGATGCTAGTGCTAACAACCCTTGATTAGCTTCAGCGACGTTCAATCCTGCCTGGGTTGCCACATCACCAACGGTGACGCGGTAACCCAGATGTTCCACTGCTTGCATGATGGTGGGATTGAGAGCCATTATTCTGCCCTCCTGCGAAAATATACTCTTCTTTTTTCAAGTATAAAGTTTTATTTTCAATGCCTTGTCAAAAGCATAAATAAACTCTCAAATAACTTGACAAGTAATATGTTAAAATTGTGTTCTTTGGTTTAATTAACCAGCAAATTTTCTGCCTAAATATGGTTCAGTATACTCTCGCTCAAAGCCCAGAAATTATCCTCACAGTTTCTGGAAAAGATTCAGCCAAAGCCCGTGACAAAGCAATGGATCAGTTAATGGAACTGATGGATGCAGGTAAGCTACCCACGGAACTAGAAGAAGGATTTGGCCCTCAACAATTAATTGAGGTTAAAGAGCCAAGTGCTGATAGTGCTAACGGTGAGGATGCTATTACCCAAGCTGTTCAAGTTCTCAGTAACTTAGCCACGCTCAAGCTCAAAGTTCAAGAATCACGAACTGAAGCCTTGGATATTCGGAAAGCGGTTGATGTTCTGTTCACTGACGAGTCGGTGAGTGAAGAGGAAATTACTCGCCTCAAGGAAGGCTTTAAAGTTTTGAAAAATTTTGCTCAAGCTAATGTGCGTTACCAGGAAGCACGAACGAAAGCAGAACAAGCTCGACAAGTTCTAGATCAAGCTTTGAAATCGCCTGACAAGTGATTCTTGAAGAATGAATCTTGAGTTGTTTAAATCCAAATGCAAAAGACAGGCATAACAGCCTGTCTTTTGCTTTACTGGGGCGCTAGGATTCGAACCTAGGGATGGCGGGACCAAAACCCGCTGCCTTACCACTTGGCTACGCCCCAACAACTTCACCCTACTTAATATAGCAGCTAGTCAGGGGTTGATGTCAAGTAGTTTTATAGTTGATTTTAGAAGGTGGGTTTTTACACAGCGCTAGACCACAGCAGTGCCTGTACGAAGCGATCGACACAAACTTTGGCATCTTGAAAGGGCATTGCTTTAGGACAAGCAAGCCGATAGTTGTGAAGACTTTGAACTATACCCTTTCTCCACAAGCATCATATATGCAAGGAGAGAGTATGGGGAAAATGCCCTAAAATTTCCTGAGTGGTGTATATAAGCAGGTGAATGCTCTAAAAATCATAATTCAGGCACTAATGAGCTTTTTTTACACAAACTAATTAATCAATTACAATTAGTTCGAGTTCAATTTTTTGTCCACTTATCAAATGCAAAAATTTAGCTATTCTAATCAACAAAACTATTGCATAGCTATTTTGTGATTTAGTCAGTATCCAATTACTTGTTTTAGCAGAAAACATAGCTTTACCTATAGACAAACCTCTAAGCTTTTCAAGTATTTTATAATTCGCACTTTTGAATACTGAACCACAGTTAGGTGCTGTATTATCTTGATGTTCTTTTGCCCAAAGTTGTCTTGAAACTAGAGGGTTTTCTGTGAATTCTGTTTGTTCCAATTTGAAAACTGCACTTAATATCAGCTTTGAGTGCATACCAGTAAATATAGTTTCTCGATAATCTCGTACAATTTGACTCTTATCAAGTGTTTTTATAGAACCATCTTCAAAGAAAGTTACACTTTCAACAAAGTCGTATATTGTACACCCATGTTGCTTGCCTCTACCAGCGTTCATTGCTAATGCACCGCCAATAGTTGCCGGTACAGACGCAAGATAATAAAAAGAATTCATGGAGTGTTGATAACAATATTTTAATACTTCCATAACTGAAACAGAAGAGGACACTTCTAACCTATTTTCAGCTAGAGGGTTTATGTACTTAGGTAGTTTATTTTTCAGTATCAATGATTGGATATTCTTTCTCACAAATAGCGTGTTAGAGCCATTTCCAATTATATAAATATTTATTTTATTTTCTTTGGCCCAATTACAGTATTCCTGAAGATCGTCAATACTGTTGATTTCTCCCACTCGCTCAAAATGATGTCGAGTTTTATAGTGTGAAAGATTATTCGATGTTAAAGATTCAATCTTCAAATTAGACATGTTCATTATTTTTACTCCTGATTACATGCCACTTTACTTCTATCATCAACTGTTCCTGATGAAATTGCTTGAAGTAAACATTTTTTTGATTCCAGTACTTTGAATTCTAATATTCTAGATACTGATTCATAATCAATATCAAAGATTTCGTGATGAAGTGATTGGGGTTTTTCTCTAACCGAAAATATCCGATTTTCTAAATTTAAATCCTTCAGTAAATCTGTGACTTTATTCTGTTTTTCACTACGAAGGAATACATTAAAAGGTTTTTGAAAAATAATAGAAAATATAGTGCCGTGATAAGTATTAGTGACTATGTAAGAGGCTTGGCTATATAGCCCAACCCACTCTTTTGGACTAGCGCTTTCCAGATTTATTTGTGCTAAATTATTAGGCTTATCAACTGAAACTATAGTGAGATTTTCAGAATTTGCCAATGTTTTGATAAATTCTTCTTCTTCTGGTTCTATTTCAGCATGAATATATAATAAAAGATATTTAACTGTGATTTTTGGAGTAGTTTTAATTGAGTCATAATTAATTAAAAAAGTAGGATCTAAAACTTTTATTACTTTTTTATTACATTCATAATTAATAATTTTTGCACTATTAGAATCACGAACTAAAATAGTTTGAAATTGATTAATTAAATGATATATTTTTTCTTGATAAATTCCTAAATTGACCGTATTACCAAAACTGGCAGCATAGCTTATCTTACGAGTAGTTTGATTGCTAACAAAATCCAAAAAAAAAGCAGAATCAAAACCTCTAAAGGAATCTAAGCACCATATTTGGTCACTACCACATATTAGTACGTCATACTTGTTGTGATAGTATTTTAAGCCTTTTTTATCATAAAATTTTTTGTTACTTAACTTCACATGAGAAAGTAAAAACCTTCTCATTTTCCAAGCTCTTGGAATATTGACGAAGACTTTTTCAGGCTTTTTGAGGGGAATTAAAGGTCTGAGATATTTCCATACTATCTTCAGAGGCCGATAGTCTATTATTTCAACATCATAGCCTTGGCTGTTAAGGAAACTCCAAAGCGCACAAGCTTGGAGCGTTGCTCCGTAATTATTGATATGATGAAAAGTTAAAATTCCGATTTTCATTTTTGCTCTCTGGGATCAACTATAAATTCGGTGCTAATTTTACAGTACTTAACTAACCGATCTAGTTCTCTCTGGAATCCAAAAAATACTCGTAATCCAATCTCAGTTGTTGTGCATCTTGGATGAAGAAAAATCTGCACAATATAATAAAAGATGCTCAGGCGACTAAAGTCAAAGTTTGTTGATTAAGTCAAGGAACTAGGAGGGAGAAAATAACTATAGAGACTACTTGGCGATCGCAACTTTATATAGCAGTCCTAATTATACTGTATAAGAGTTTTGTGTCATAAATTTGATAAATCTTTCGATAATTCCATTAAAGTGTTTGTAATGGAATTAGAGGTGGGTAATTTTTGGCAAAATCAAATCGAATTTCGACTATTTTAATAATGGGTATTAAAATGTTTTTAAATATACTTAATATCCCTTAGCCATTAGTGTTAAAAGAGAGTTTACCACAATCTTTTTCTAAATTTCTAGTCATTGAAGAAACTTTTAACAGAAAATTTACTGACTAGTAAATGTCTTAAATTTTGGTAGGAAAAAAATTACTACTTATATTTTGTAAATTTAGCTCATATCTAAGGTAATCCTTAGTTATGACAGGATAGAGATAATATTTGATAATTTTTTTACTTTCTTAGTCTCCAGTTTCTTGCAGAAAGACCGCAGCAATACGACTTGATGATAGTAATTGCTTAGTAGCTAACCATATAAATAGTGGAATTGTTTTAGAATAGCGACCAAAAAGCCGACGTGGTTCTTGAATCCATCGATATAGCCACTCAAGCCCTAAGTCTCGAATGATACGGGGTGCGCGTTTGTGTATTCCTGCATAAACTGGGAAAACTCCCCCCAGTCCAATCATCACAGCTTGTATTTTGCCCTTATGTTGAGCTATCCAATTTTCTTGTTTTGGACATCCTAAAGATACTAAGACAGCGTTCGCACCACTAGAGTTAATCTTTTGAATCAAAGCTTCATCTTCAATTTGAGTCAGGGGACGAAATGGTAGAGGTTCCATTGCCGCTATTTTCATTTGAGGAAATTCGCGCTCTAACCTTTTTTCCATTCTAGAAAGAATTTCTGTTTGGGAACCTAAAAAGAAAATACTGAGATTTTGTGTTTGAGATAACTGACACAAAGCTAGAAAAATATCCATACCCGCTACACGGTCTTGGTAGATAGCTCCCATTTTCCGCATCATCCACACAAGAGGCATACCATCAGGAGTAACTATATCTGCATTTCGTAATAGGCTGGCAAACTCTGGGTTCCAATGAGCTTCAATCAGCATATGTACATTAGCTACGTATACAGTTTTACTCTCACGCTTATTCGCCCATTTCAGTATTGTTTGCACCTGGTCGTTAAAGCGTAGAGCCGTAATAGGAAAATCAAGCACTTTTTGAGTAGGTAGAAGCACTCTTGCCACCATAAATAATTCCTGTGTCCAAGAAAAGAATCCATAGATTACCTAGACCATTCCGAATATTTAATAATTCAGATTAGATAACTCCTGGCCTTTTGTAGGCTTGTGTCATCTTTGGAAGTTAACACATGGAGGTGCAAATCCCTTCTCAGTACACTTTTGGCTTTTCCGGTAATACTAGAATTATTCGCTACTGTGTCTTAGTTTACTGGTTCAACCAAGGGATTTCAGACGCTGTTTCACAAAATTCATGTTTCCTTCATAATTAATTTTTGATTGATTCATCTAAGCATTACAATTGCGATAAATTACTAAACATTATGTGTTATTTGGCGTAATATTTGCTACATATTTTTTTGAAGCCAAGAAAAATAATAGAAAATTACTATCATGATTTTGGTATGTAGATATGCGCTTAAGAGGTCATATTTTAGTTATGTTTTTTCAAAAAAAAGTTTTATCATTTTTTTATTATTACAGATTAAACTCAAAGCCTGTATTTAAAAATTCATCATTTTTATTTTTTGCTCAAAGCAAAAGCAAAAAAATAAGGGGAAGATAAGGTTATCTTCCCCTGGTGTATTATTTTTGTTTTCGTTCGTTTTGTTACCTTCCTTAAGCCTTTGCCGTAACATTTGTCTTTGCTTTTTGAGTTGCCGCTTTCTCGCAGAACCGCCTCTACCTTTATCATTCCTACCTTCTTTACGGGGAGATTCCCATCTTTTTAGTCGCATAATTTTTGACCTCGTTGATATTGAATCTTTAGCTGTTGATAACAATAAATACTGTGGTTATATATCTTGCCTAGTAAATATGTTGTTTTAATAGTATATTTTTGTACTCATAAATATGTATTATTCTATAATACATAATATTACACAAATTCTCAAGTAATTTATTGACTCTTCTTAATTATGACTTTGTTTCAAGTTCCAGAGGAACTCTAGCATAAAAATATTAAGTTTTTTTGGTAGTGGGCAGGAGGAGAATCGAACTCCTATGACCGCAAGGTCGCCACATTTTGAGTGTGGTGCGTCTACCAGTTTCGCCACCCGCCCTTATATTTAACTTCACTATTATACTCTATTTCCTGATATTGCAACAACAAATCCGAAGATTGATTCTCAACGTTTTCTGTGATGAATAGCTTTATGATAATCGAGCGTAAATCCTGGTCTAGCTTTTTTAGCCAGCTGTTAAGTAGTTGCAAACTGCGAAACACCTATCCTCAGGATGTCTTCCCCTGTCTACTCTTGGAGAGATTTACTGAACTTTAGCGCTTAAATACGTACAAACTTTAATAAACTAGCATCAATATCGTGTAGCTTGGCACAGCCACTAAGTGCCATTGCAATATTTAACTCATCTTGTAGAAGTGAGATGACATGAGATGCACCGACTTGTCCTGCTACCGCTAGTCCCCACAAAATGGGTCGTCCGATGAGTACTGCTTTTGCTCCTAGTGCTAAGGCTTTGAGAATGTCTGTGCCTCTACGGATACCTCCATCCAACAATACTTCTACCCTACCATTGACTGCTGGCACAATTTCAGCTAAGGCATCTAAAGAAGCGATCGCACCATCGAGTTGTCTACCCCCATGATTAGAAACAATAATTGCTTTGGCTCCATATTCCACAGCCCGCAATGCATCATCTGGGCGTAAAATTCCTTTGAGTACTAAGGGTAGTGGAGATATAGACTGCAACCATTCCAAATCACTCCAAGTGACTGCTGGGTTGAGCTGTTGGGCAAAATAGGTAAACAACCCCGATTCGCCTTTTTCATGGGAAATATCTAGTCCTGAGATAGTTGCAAGATTAGCTAGATGTAGGTCTAGGGGTAAAGCAAACTCATTACGTCTATCTTTTTCGCGCTGTCCGAGAACTGGTGCATCTACGGTGAGACAAAGTGCTTTATAACCTGATTGATAGGCTTTTTCTACCAAAGCACGAGTCAATCCCCGGTCTTTATGGATGTAAAGCTGGAACCACCGCACCGAATCTGGAAATCGCTCACACGCACTTGCTACTTCTTCAATACTCTTTGTTGCCATTGTACTTAAGATGGTGCCCACACCAGCTGATGCCGCAGCTAAAGCCGTAGCAACTTCGCCGTCGGGATGAGCCAGACATTGGAAAGCCATTGGTGCAATCAATAAAGGTAACTCTAGGGGTTGTCCTAAAATGGAGGTATTAAGATGGCGATCGCTAACATCGACTAGTATCCGAGGTCGTAGTTTGATCCGCTCAAAGGCGGTACGATTGTCTCGCAGGGTGATTTCGTCCCAAGCTCCACTACTGTAGTAATCAAGGGCCATTTGCGATAGATATTGTTTTGCGAGTTTTTCGTACTCAAACAGGTTAATGGGTTGAAAGCGATCTTCGTTGGGTACAGCTGTCATGGTAGCGATCATGGGTTAATAGATGGGATGTTTGTTAATCTCATCAAAGTTATGATAAATCGCTCAGGAACCTATTTAATAACTCTTCTCGGGATAATTGCAGCAATAAAGGAGTAAATTCTTCTGGGGAGAATGCCAACAAAGGTTCAATAATTCTTTTTAGTTCTGCATCTAAAGAACCAAACCTGACTTGCAACAAATTTTCTATAACATTACGACGTTCTGCTCGAATTCCTTCTTGAATTCCTTCTTGAATTCCTTCTTGAATTCCTTCTTGAATTCC
>NZ_CAWUDO010000149.1:0-14834 GCF_963920935.1 Nostoc sp. CCY 9925
CAAAGGTGCAGGTCGATGCAACAAAGGTGCAGGTCGATGCAATAAAGGTGCAGGTTGATGCAATAAAGGTGCAGGTTGATGCAACAAAGGTGCAGGTCGATGCAACAAAGGTGCAACAAGTTGTATTTAAATTGCACGCCAATACAAAACACTAAAAGCGGCTGTCACAATATTTAAATAGAGTTATATTTTTAGTTTTACAAATGGCCGCTAAACAAACAAATAACCGAAGTCGTGTCACATCTGGTGACTGGCCAATTGAACAATTACCAGGACTCAGCCAAGAAGAACAATCCCAACTGCAAAATTCTGGAATTAATACCACAGTAGCGCTAGTCAAACAAGGAAAGACTCTACAAGCAAGGGTGGCGTTAGCAAATAAACTCCAGATTCATCTTCAGTATGTAAATAAATGGATGGCTTTGGCTGACTTGGCACGTATTCCCAGCGTCGGAACGCAGTATTGCGGTTTATTGCTTCATGCGGGTATTGGTTCTGTGGCACAGTTAGCTCAGACTCCCACCCACAGATTACACAAACAAATTATGCGCTTGCAAGTAGCAACAATGCAGCGACGAGATTTGTGTCCAGCGATCGAGTTAGTACAACGGTGGAGTCAGGAAGCGACAATGGTGGGAGTGGAGGCGGGGAGCCAGGGGGAGCAGGGGAGGCAGGGGGAGCAGAGGAGGCAGGGGGAGAATAACTCTTAACTGGTCACTCTCAATGCCCCATGCCCAATTTTTAATCTTTTACTAAGACACCATTGAGGAAGATATCAGCGAGTCCTTCTGCCATTTGTTGCATTTGTTGGGGGGAGGCGTCTGGTTCCATGAGGGTGTTGTTGGAAAAGCCTGCGATCGCAAACATTCCTAAGAAAACTTTGGCGACTAGGTTAGCATCCATTTGGCGATAAATGCCTTTATCCATTGCTGTTTGAAAGAAGGCTTCGGCAACATCGGTCATTTTAGTGATGACTTCAACTTGAATGCGATCGCGCAAGTCGGGGTGAAATTGCACTTCCATGAAACAAACGCGCATCAAATCAGCATTTTTTTGAAAATTCCACATCCGACGGCGCATTACTTGAGCTACTGCTTTATAGCTACCCATTTCACTTAATTCTGTGAGCAGATCCGTCAGAATCTCCACCCATCCACTTGTGGCAACTTCAACCAAAATTGCTTTTTTATTAGGAAAATGCCGAAACAGAGTGCCTTCAGCCACACCTGCTGTTTGTGCTAAATCACGGGTGGTAGTGCCATCAAATCCTTGAGAGGCAAACAAACGTTGTGCTGCCTGTAAAATCCGCGTACGCGTCTGAGCCTCTGATGGTGGGGGAGAATTAAAAACTCGCATAATTGTTATGGTGAAATATCCGGAACCGGACTTGTAGCATTATTGTCTAACGCCAAGTACAAAAAGCCGAAAAACCTTAATACAACATTAACGCTCTATTTGCTAAGTAGCGTATTTCTTCGGTAGTGTAACTTTATCTTAATTTTGGCTTATGAACAAACTCTGTCGGTCAATTGTGAATTTTAGGTCGCACCAAAGGTGGGCTATAAACGCAACTTGGATTTTGGATTGGTTGAAGAAAGTATCAGTGACATCGCGTCGGCTGTTTATAGAACTCCAACAAATAAATTCTTCAATGTTGTGGGGTGGGCATCTTCCCCGCCCAGTGGATATGGCGGGTGAGACACCCACCCCACAAAAGTTCATTGGATATTTTTTTATTTGCAAGTCTCTTGTCGCCTTGTTGGCTTTGATGGTCTTTTGCTGGGGATTACAGCCAGAAATTGCTCTGGCTCAAACTCAAACAATATCTCCTCCACCAGCTAAAACTCAAACTCCGCCAACTCCAAGTTCAATTCAACCTTATCTAGATCGAGTCATCAACCAGTTAACTGAATTTCGCCTAGATAATGGTTTGAAATTCATTGTTTTGGAACGACATCAAGCACCTGTAGTGTCTTTTCTTACCTATGCTGATGTCGGTGGTGTGGATGAACCGGATGGAAAAACTGGTGTAGCCCACTTTCTAGAACATTTAGCGTTTAAAGGAACGACGCGCATCGGTACGGAAGATTACAAAGCAGAAAAACCGCTACTAGAACGCTTGGAACAGTTGGATACCCAAATTAAAGCCGCGAAAGCTGATGGCAAAAAAGCTGAAGTGGCGCGGCTAGAAGCTGAGTTTAAGCGGGTGGAATCAGAAGCAGCTAAGCTAGTCAAGCAAAACGAACTGGGGCGAATTGTAGAACAAGCAGGAGGTGTGGGTTTAAATGCTACCACTTCAACGGAAGCTACCCGTTACTTTTACAGTTTTCCTGCTAATAAGTTGGAACTTTGGATGTCGCTGGAGTCGGAGCGATTTCTCGATCCTGTAATTCGTCGTGAGTTTTATAAAGAGAAAGATGTAATTTTAGAAGAGCGACGGATGCGGGTGGATAATTCACCCATTGGGCTGATGGTAGAGAAATTTATCGACACTGCATACAAAGTCCATCCTTACAGGCGTCCGGTGATTGGTTACGACAAAGATATTCGCAACTTAACGCCAGAAGATGTCCAAAAGTTTTTTGATGCTTATTATGTACCAAGTAATTTAGCGATCGCCATTGTCGGAGATGTCAATCCCGCCCAGGTGAAAAAACTCGCACAAACTTATTTTGGACGCTATCAAGCTAAAGCTAAAGCTACTCAACAACTTTCTGTGGAACCGCAACAAAAACAAACGCGGGAAGTTACTTTAGAACTACTTTCTCAACCGTTGTATTTTGAAGGTTATCACCGTCCCGCAGTTACTCATCCAGATAATGCAGTCTATGAAATCATTGGCAGTTTATTAAGTGATGGGCGCACGTCGCGGCTGTATAAATCTTTGGTAGAAAAGCAGCGTTTGGCGCTCAATGCCCAAGGTTTCAGCGGTTTCCCTGGAGACAAATACTCAAACCTGATGTTGTTTTATGCTCCGACTGCTCCTGGTCATACGGTTGATGAATTGGCGATCGCTTTACGCCAGGAAATTGACAAATTAAAAACTGAACCTGTATCTGCGGTTGAGTTAGACCGAGTGAAAACCCAAGCAAGGGCAGATTTATTACGTAGTTTGACTTCTAATAGCGGAATGGCTCAACAGTTGTTGGAATATGAAGTCAAAACTGGCTCTTGGCGGAATTTGTTTAAGGAGTTGGATGAAATTGCGGCGGTAACTCCTGGTGATATTCAGCGGGTAGCAAAGGCGACGTTTACGCCGGAAAATCGCACGATTGGTAAGCTGTTGTCGAAACAGGGATGAGAAACGAACCGCAAAGGCGCAGAGGGCGCAAAGGAAGAGAGATATGGAAAGGTATAAGGGGAAGGGTAGAAGGAAGATGGTTTTGAAAATCCCAAGTGGGAAGAAGGTTGTTTCTGCTTTGGTTGTGGCTTTTGCCTTTTTACTTTTTACTTTTAATTTTTCTGTTGCGGCAACGGCACAGGCGAAGCATTACACTGAGCTGCAACTGCCACCGCTACCTGAGATTAAGTTACCCAAGTATGAGCGGTTTGTGCTGCAAAATGGCTTGGTTGTCTATTTGATGCAGGATCGTGAGTTACCTTTGGTGAAGGGTACGGTGTTGGTAAGGACTGGGAATCGTTTGGAACCTCTGGAAAAAGTCGGGTTGGCTGGTTTTACAGGTGCAGTCATGCGGACTGGAGGAACTACGAAGCATTCGCCGGATGAACTAAATGAGATATTGGAACAACGGGCGGCGTCGGTGGAAACTAGTATTAGTGAAACTTTTGGTAGTGCTAGTTTTGATGCCCTCAGTGAAGATTTAGAAACAGTGTTTGGCTTGTTTGCTGAGGTGTTGCGATCGCCTGTATTTGCTCAAGAAAAGCTAGATTTGGCGAAAACACAAGCTAGGGGTGGTATTGCGCGGCGCAATGACGATCCAAATGGAATTGCTAGTCGAGAATTTCGCAAATTGCTATATGGCAAAGATAGCCCCTATGGTCGCACCACAGAGTATGCAACGGTGGATCGAGTTTCCCGTGAGGATTTGGTCAAGTTTTATCAGCAATACTTCCACCCGAATAACATGATTTTGGGGATTGTGGGAGATTTTGAACCGAAAAAAATGCGATCGCTCATTCAAGCTAAATTTGGTGACTGGAAACCCAACCCGAAAATTGCCAAATCCCAATTACCAGAGGTTTCGCCAGCCAATACAGGCGGAGTGTTTTTTGTGAATCAGCCACAACTGACGCAAAGTAGTGTGTTGATTGGACATTTAGGCGGACAGTTTGACAGTCCAGATTATCCAGCGCTGAATGTGTTAAATGAGGTGTTAAATGGATTTGGCGGACGCTTATTTAATGAACTGCGATCGCGTCAAGGTTTAGCTTACTCTGTATACGGGTTCTGGAGTCCCCGTTATGATTATCCTGGGATGTTCATTGGTGGTGGACAAACGCGATCGGATGCTACGGTACAGTTTGTCAAAGCCTTACAAGCGGAAATTAAGCGCATCCAAGCTCAAAAGGTGACAGCAAAGGAACTAGCTTTTGCTAAAGAATCTACACTCAACTCGTTTGTATTCAACTTTCAAGACCCCGGTCAAACCTTATCACGGTTGATGCAATACGAATATTACGGCTATCCGGCTGATTTTCTGTTTCGCTATCAAAAAGCCGTCGCCGCCACCACAGCCGACGATGTGCAACGGGTAGCACGAGAATATCTCAAGCCAGAAAAAATCGTGACTCTAGTTGTGGGGAATCAAACCGCGATTCAACCGCCGTTGACGCAATTAGCTGCACAGGTAACGCCAATAGATGTGACGATTCCCGACTCACAACCACAGGCGAAGAATTAGACCAGAATTCTTAATTAGACTAGGCTCTGAGTCTAGCTACCAGACCTAGATGGTGTACTTGATAACTTGAAATTTGCTGTAGTTAGATAGATGCGATGATGCGATCGCCATAACAACTTTTAGTCAAACAATAGTAGGGACACGATTCATCGTGTCCTTACACATATAAACGCAACAGACAAATCAAATCAATTTACTTCAATTCGTTAGTTATTAGGACAAAATTTCCTGATTTTTGTCTATAAACTTAGCCTCAAATTATTGACTTTACCAATTCCATAGCAAAATAATATAAGAGAGAGAATAGCTTTGACCTGAATTTATCAATTATCCACAATAGTGTTATTTAACATTAAGTATTGCAGGAGTTGAGTCAATGGTTAGAATCAAAATTTCCGATCTGCACCCTAGTACAGACAAACAGCTTCTCAATGAAATTACCCCTGGAGAAATGAAGACAGTAGAAGGTGGTGTAGCATCTAATTCGATGGGCACGATGGGCAGACAGTTCTCCAACACACTTGACGCAAATAATTCATCCAGTACAACTGACCCTGATTCATCACGAATAAACTCGCTACAAGAAGTAAATTCGCTTTTGGATAACTTTAGGTTAGAACTAGATAAAATATTTCAGAGGTTGGTATAACAGCCAATGTGCTGATTCGTTAGTGAGCAGAGTTTTGTTATTTAAGTTTTCTCCTTATATTGGTGCGTTCTAAGTAATATTAGAACGCACTTTTTCATGAAAAATTTTATTCAAAAAGAATCTAGAAGTCAAAATTTATATCACGTTCCGATGAAGAGCGATCATTAGAGTTGATACCATTTCACGAAACTCTTGATAGATACAGCGGATTGCACTTGATGAGGTACAGATAATCAATCATAGAGGTGCATATTTCACATGAGAAGATGTGATAAATCGTGTCTCTACATGAGGTTTTTGGGTTTATCTGAACTGTATTGGAGCTTAAACAAATTTCTCTTAGTAGATCGAAACAAGTTACATCCACCAGTCCGACTCCAATGCAATTGGAGAATTCTGAATTGTGACTCTATTTTGATAAAGACTCAACTCATTGATATGTGTCTTTCTAAACAGCTTTTTAAGCTTGACTTTGCTAATTTCATCAATAAAAATTGCAGTAACAGGTAAAGAAAGCAGAGCTTAATTACCTGTTCAATTAACCTGTTTAAAGCAAGTTTTCTAAGAGGAAAAATGGCAAATATCACTCTTTCTGAACTCTACACTTCTGGTTCTGAATTGTTTGAAGGAACCGAAAGCTTTCTCAATGATTTAAATGATGCTGATTCCATCTCTGGTGGTAACTATAATGGATTTAGCGACATTTCAGGCTTGACAAAACTAGCTGAAGCATATGTTGATACCTATGCTATCGGTCACGTGACCTTTGTAGCTAAGTCCTACAGCAACGGTACATACTACTAATCGCTGAGTAGTTAATTAGAAAGCTCAATGGCTCTTTGGGGATAAAAAATAGCAAGCTATCTCAATTCAATCTATGAGGTTTCTTGATTATTAATAATCCCCAAGAGCCAACCATATCAATTCAACTACAGCTGAATTACAACAAGAATTTGAGGAATAAGTCATGGCAAATATTACTCTTTCTGAACTCTACGTTTCTGGTTCTGAATTGTTTGATGGAACCGAAAGCTTTCTCAATGATTTAAGCGATGCTGATTCCATCTCCGGTGGTAACTATGATGGATTTAGCGACATTTCGACTTTGACAAAACTAGCTGAAGCATATGTTGATACCTATGCTATCGGTCATATCACCTTTGTAGCTAAGTCCTACAGCAGTAATTACTAATAATTGTTGAGTAGCTAAGTACAAAGCTTGATGCTTATTTGGGGATAAAAAATAGAAAGTAATCTCTATTGAATGTCTGAGGTTTCTTGATTATTAATAATCCCCAAGAGGCATCCAGATAAATTCAACTACAGCTTAATTACAACAAGTATTTGAGGAATAAGTCATGGCAAATATCATTCTCTCTGAACTTTACGTTTCTGGTTCTGAATTGTTTGAAGGAACCGAAAGCTTTCTCAATGATTTAAGCGATGCTGATTCCATCTCCGGTGGTAACTATGATGGATTTAGCGACATTTCGACTTTGACAAAACTAGCTGAAGCATATGTTGATACCTATGCTATCGGTCATATCACCTTTGTAGCTAAGTCCTACAGCAGTAATTACTAATAATTGTTGAGTAGCTAAGTACAAAGCTTGATGCTTATTTGGGGATAAAAAATAGAAAGTAATCTCTATTGAATGTCTGAGGTTTCTTGATTATTAATAATCCCCAAGAGGCATCCAGATAAATTCAACTACAGCTTAATTACAACAAGTATTTGAGGAATAAGTCATGGCAAATATCATTCTCTCTGAACTTTACGTTTCTGGTTCTGAATTGTTTGAAGGAACCGAAAGCTTTCTCAATGATTTAAATGATGCTGATTCCATCTCTGGTGGTAACTATAATGGATTTAGCGACATTTCAGGCTTGACAAAACTAGCTGAAGCATATGTTGATACCTATGCTATCGGTCACGTGACCTTTGTAGCTAAGTCCTACAGCAACGGTACATACTACTAATCGCTGAGTAGTTAATTAGAAAGCTCAATGGCTCTTTGGGGATAAAAAATAGCAAGCTATCTCAATTCAATCTATGAGGTTTCTTGATTATTAATAATCCCCAAGAGCCAACCATATCAATTCAACTACAGCTGAATTACAACAAGAATTTGAGGAATAAGTCATGGCAAATATTACTCTTTCTGAACTCTACGTTTCTGGTTCTGAATTGTTTGATGGAACCGAAAGCTTTCTCAATGATTTAAGCGATGCTGATTCCATTTCTGGTGGTAGCGAATGGAGTGGATTTAGCGACATTTCAACTTTGACAAAATTAGCTGAAGCATATGTTGATACCTATGCTATCGGTCATATCGCCTTTGTAGCTAAGTCCTACAGTAGTAATTACTAATAATTGTTGAGTAGTTAAGTACAAAGCTCAATGGCTCTTTGGGTATAAAAAATAGAAATCCATCTCTCTTGGCGCCCAAGAGCCAACTACATGAATGGAAGGAAAACTTAATTATTGCAAGTGCTTGAGGAATAAGTTATGGCAAATATTACTCTTTCTGAACTCTACATTTCTGGTTCTGAATTGTTTGATGGAACCGAAAGCTTTCTCAATGATTTAAGCGATGCTGATTCCATTTCTGGTGGTAGCGAATGGAGTGGATTTAGCGACATTTCAACTTTGACAAAATTAGCTGAAGCATATGTTGATACCTATGCTATTGGTCATATTGCTTTTATAGCAAAATCATACAGCGATAGCAGTGTTGCCTGATAATTAAGCTGTAGTTCATTACTCAGCTATAGCAATCCTATTTGAGTTTGTAAATTATTAGAACATGCAATAGGCAAGAGATTTTTTCACAAATGATTTAGGATTGCTATATATTAATCTGCTTTAATTTTTGAACTTATTTAGCTGATGCGCGCAGCGCAAGTGCAATAGTATGGAATGGAGACACGATAGCATTACAAAAGTTTAGAATCAGCGTGTTCGAGTTGAAGGTGAGTTTTTTAACGCAATCAAATGGGAATTGCCTAGTTTTTATTGAGTACAGAGTTGAGCTTCATTAAAGCGCGATCGCCAATTCAGTAAATGCTCGATTCACTGCAAAATATCGAGCATAATACTGATTTACCAGCTTCTTAATTGAGTAATAGCAACTTTCAATTTTTTAAGGAAATATCTGACACTATGCCATTTTTATTAAGTTCTCAAAATGTTTTTGATTACCTAATTTCTCTGGGATTATGTACTCAAGAAGAACAATCATTGAGCAAAATTGGGCTAAAGCCTGCCAAAAATTTTAACTTATTAATAACTTTACCAGAAGGCCAGCAACTCTTAGTTAAACAAGAGCGTCACAATCGAGAAGGAAAAACTGCTGGTGAGTTTTTTGACGAATGGAGAATTCATAATTTTTTTCGCACTTTCCCAGAAATTAGTCACATTCGCTCGTATTGTTCGGAAGTACTGCATTTTGATGCAGAAAATTCTATTATTGTGTTTAATTATCTTAGTAACTATCGCGATTTAGCAGATTTCTACATCAAGGAGAGTGTTTTTCCCACTGAGATTGCAAAGATAGTTGGCAGTACTTTGGCATCGATTCATCGTCTAAGTATTAGCCGTCCAGAATATCGAGAATTTTTTCAAAATGACCAGAATGTATCTAGTCAAGAACCTCCAAATCTACATCAAGGCCTGGATAGAATTACACCAGAAATCTACGGTAGAGTTCCTGGCGATGGACTGAAATTTTTCGCTCTTTATCAACGTTACGATAGCTTAGGACAAGCGATCGCAGATTTGGCTAGTGCTTTTAATGCCTGTTGTCTGACTCATAACGATCTCAAGCTGAATAATATTCTGATTTCTCTCAATTGGGAACAAGGGATTTTTCAGGAATCAGTTTCAGGTGAGAGTGCGATTCGGCTGATTGACTGGGAACGTTGTGATTGGGGAGATCCAGCAAATGATTTGGGAAATTTGTTAGCCAGCTATCTGCAAATGTGGCTGTATAGTATTGTCATTGGTAAAGATATAGCGATCGAACAGTCGTTACGTCTAGCTACGACTCCTCTGCAACTTCTCCAGCCATCAATGGCGGAATTAGTGGCTACTTATTTAGCTGAATTTCCTCAAGTACTAGAACATCGTCCTGATTTCTTGGAACGAGTTATGCAATTTTCTGGTTTAGCCTTGATTAGATCTATTCAGGCGATACTTCAGTATGAAAAGAGATTTGGTAATTCAGGTATTTGTATGCTCCAGGTTGCCAAGAGTTTATTGTGCCGTCCAGAAGCATCTATACCAACAATTTTTGGTGTGCAAGCATCAGACCTCTATCCAACAAACTTATCTCGTGTGTAGAAGCAAGTCAATCAATTTTGGATTTTAGATTATCGATAGCATAGCCTTAGCGAGTCCCCAAGCATCTTTTGGAATGTACTCTTTGTCTGTTGCTATCTCTCCGTGTCGCGCCAGTTGCTACAAGTCGGGCGCACTGGCTTCTCTGCGCCTCTGTGGTTCGTTTTCTTGAAAATCCCTAAACTGGAGTCCCTCCACATATCCATCTCCCTCCTACTCCTCTGTTATTTACACAGCAGACATTATGCAACTATTAGATTCGCTACAAACTCAACTATCAGAAGTTCCAGAGCCATTGCAGACATCATTACAAGATATCATTCATAAAGTTGAAATCCAGTCTCATTACTGCATTCAGCACCCAGACTACAAACCAATGGAATTACCAGAGTCAGCAATTGCAGGCTTTCAGCAATTACCTTTGGATCTCCAGAACAAGTTTTTGAGTCTGCAATTGCGTAGTTTTCTTTACGGTATCTATTACAATGGTTCTTTGAAATCTGCTCTTGCTCCTGATGCAGACACAACCAATTTGGCACTGAACCAAAATCTAGAAAATAATACTCTTTTGGGTGTAGATGTAGCTTTTTATGAACGCTTGCATGAAAGTAACAAGGGTGAAGGTTACTTCAGCAACGATTGGCTTGTAATTAAAGAAGAGAACGATGGCATTTTGATAGTGTATAAAAATGGTTTGAAACTGCATATACAGCGCAATATTCATCTACAGCCAGCACAGCGAAACATCACTGTTGGTAACTCAGTTGCAATTAGAATGCCCAAAAATTTAGTACAAAACGGATTCTATATGGCAATTGGTAACGCAGCTTCTCATCAAAATCAAAATATTGTCCGCGTTTATTTCAATTTAAGTGCAGAAGGGGCAGTTGCAGTTATGGATAGTTTGACTACCCAACTCAACTCTATAGATATTCCTTTCTCATTTAAAGCACTCTACAATCCCTCGGACTATGGACGTTGTGATTCAGCAGTGCTTTATTTTGACAAAAACAGATATGAACTTGTTCACCCGGTATTAGAAAGAGTGTATTTAGAAAATCAATCTTATTTTCAGAAACAAGTGCCTTTATTCACCAAGTTAATCGCACCAGGATTGGCGATCGCCGAAGAACCAGACCAAAAATTGAGCGACCATGAAAGCTTCGGTACAAACCGCTGCCAAATTATTGCTAATGGTTTGCTTGATAGTTGGCTTCAAGGAAATAATACACCAGCAGAGCGAATGACAGCAGTTCTGCAACATTTTTCTTTACATAAAGTTGAATTGCAACGTCCTTACCTCAATGCAAATTCCGAGGATATATACACTTCCTTGAATCTCTAAAATTGTTTGACTAATGATTGACTACTAAATTCTTAGTTAATTTTAAAGTCAGCCCATCCGCAAGCATCGTGGTAGTGGTTATGGTGTTGCTGAATATTGTTAGAAATTCAAAATTTAAATTATTCAGCAACGCTAGTTTTATTCATGAGGTAACTAGATGAATCCAGATTTTTTTGAGTCTAATGAAGCGTTAAATAAGAAATTCAATTTCAATCATGAAGAGTTAGAAGAAATAATCAAAGCTGTGAGAGATGGTAAATACTCTTGGGCTTGCCTTTTAATGCTGCGTTTTAGTGGCTACAATCCTCTTGAATATATACCGTCCCGTACCTACATTCGATTAATGAAAAACAACTGCCTATTTGGCAAAGCCAACCATCATCAAAGTGATAATCAAAATCTAGCTTTTTTTGAACTAGAATCAACCTGGTTTCAACAGAGTAGCAATAAACACGACTCAAACTAAATTTTCAGAATTCAGAATTCTGAATTAATTAGTAAGATATTTAGACACACCACTTTCTTATCGATCACCAAATTTTAAATTTGGTGTAGTGTTTCATCGGTTATTCATGAGCATCTGTCAACATAATAAGTAGTCGGGAGAAATGATTAAAGGTTTGTAGTAAGCGGCTCTAGCCCTATTTTGAGGGATAGAGCCGCTTATTAAAAGCTAATTTACAGCGAATTTCAAGTTGGCGAGGTAGATAATCTCAGTGTCAAAGTTAAGCAAAAAGTTTGTTTTAGTTTTGAGCTATGACTCCTGAATTTTGACTCTTGAATTCTGACTCTTCGATTACTATATCTTTAGATGTTTCAGAATTAGCAACTTTGGTTAAGTTTGCCACTATTTCCATAGAGGCAATTTGTGTTTTTAACCAATTAGTAAATAAGTCTCCTATAATTTGCAGCCGTCGCTGTTCATCCAATTGAGGTTTAATGATTTCCTCAACTGCAATTATATGTACTCCTTTGGGAGTGGTAATTGGCTTGAGAATTTGTGGAGGATTAGCAGCAAAGACAGCTGCTGCAATTTCTGGTCTAAAATCCCTACGGAGACGTATTCCTTGATAGCCTCCAGCACGTCGGATTTCAATATTTTCGATGTATTGGCGGGCGATTTCTTGGAAACTAATTTCACCTTCTTGCAGAGCATAAAATAATTCTAGTGCTAAATCTTCGTCATCTAAGACAACTTCGTAAGTTACTGCTCCGACGTAATCAAGTTGGTGTGCATAAAAAAATGCCTCAACTTTATTTTCAAATAAATGATTTGCTAATTTGGTGGATAGTAGACTAGTTTCGACTATTTTTTCAAAGTCATCGAGAGAAATATAATGTTTCTCTAACCATGCCCAGGTATCTTCAGCTTTCAGAAGTTCGTTAGCTAAACGTAGGTTATCTGCTGCTTTTTGTAGTTCTTCTAAATCAATTTCGATACCTGCCTGTTTTGCTTCGTTTTCAACGATTGTTCGAGTGGCGATCGCCTCCAATATATTAGGAATTTGACGAGACAGCTTAATGTGGTCAAAAATATCCTCAGGAGAAACAGTCAATACCTTTGACATAATCTAATTCCTCCAATTATTAACCTAAAAGTTTAGGACGTTTTGATTGTAATTGTAACTCTATTAATTATAAATTTACTATCTTTTTTAGACATATACTTTAGAATATTTATTTAGTAGAAAACGTATAATCAATTTACTTAAAATATCAAATATTATTGATAAATTGTAAAAGTTACTATTTCTATGTAAGTCAGCAATAATATTTCCACCTATGTCAATAAAGGTAAATATAGGGTACGTTAGCCTACGGCATAACGCATAATTAATAATTAAAGGTGCGTTGTGCTGCACAACAATACACCCTACATCTGAATTATGAACTCTGCTGTTTTTTATCTAAAAATATCAATATTTAGATACCCGACTTATTAAAGAAGTCGGGTATCTAGTTGTATATGATTGCTGTAAATTGGTTAATATTTAAAGCTCCAAACCACCTTGTTGCAATTTTTTAAATGGATCTAAAATAAAGTCCATCACCCGACGTTGCCGGATAACCACCTCTGCGGTTGCTGTTTGACCTGGTGTTATGGGAATACGTCTGTTGCCAGTTTGGATATAAGGCTGAGCTAGGGAGATTTCTAACTCATAGGTTTCGACGTTACCTTGGTTATTCGTCTGAATTTTTGAATCAGGTGAAATCCAGTTGACGCGCCCTTGTACTACCCCATAGTCTTGGAAGGGATAAGCATCAAATTTGACTTTAACTGGCATTCCTACCTTCAAAAAACCACTTTGTTCGTTTGGTATCTGCGCCTTAAGAATCAAGGAAGTATTCTTAGGTGCAATTTGGGCGATTAACTGTCCTAGTTCTACTACTGAGCCTGGTTTTTGGATAGGTAATTCAAAAATTACCCCATCAACAGGCGATCGCACTATTCGTTGTTGTAACTGTAGTTTTAAGGATGTAATCTGGCTTCCAGTTTGAGCAATTTCTGATTGCACACTAGTAATTTGGGTTTGTAAGTCTTTTAACTGTTCCTGATTTTTCAGCACCGCCAGTTGACCTGCTTGCACTAAACCGCGATAGCCGCTTTGCTGTTCTTGCAGCCGAAGTTTTGCCTGCTCAATATCTGAATAAGCTTGACTCATTAGCGACTGATAGCGGTTGAGTTCTTCTTTTAACCGCAACTGGGCTTGGGTGATATCGGATTTTGCTTGTTCTTGGAGGCGTTGGCTTTCTTCTGCTACCTTTTCGAGTTCCACAACTTTGGTTTGGGGAATCGCCCCCTGTTGCAAAAGTTGGCGATAACGTTTAACTTCCGTGAAATCTCGGCTTAAACGACTGCGAGCTAATTTCTGGGCAATTTGCGTAGAACTGATATTTTGACTAGCCTGTTCTACTAGAGCCAATTTTTCCAGTCGTTGTAAGTTATAAGTACTTTGTTTAGCATCAAGATTTTGCTGTGCTTGATTAATTTGGGCGATTTTTTCCAATTCTTGGGATTTATTTTGTTGCTCTTGGATATTAATCGTTAGTAGAATTTGGTTTTTGAGGAGATCTAGTTGCGATCGCCGATTTAACAAACCCTCTAGTTTTGTCTGCACCTGCTGTAATTCTGAGCGCAGTACATCAGACTCCAGTTGAACTAAAACCTGTCCTGCTCTTACTGTTGCGCCTTCCTTGACATTTACAGCCGTGATGCTACCACTAACAGGACTATCCAATTTTTGCGTTGCTCCTTCAGGTTCCATGCGTCCTCTAGCACTTCCTGTCTCATCAACTTTAGAAAGCATCGCCCAAGGTATAACGATCGCACCAAAGCCAACCAGTAAATACAACAGGGAGCGCGTCCAAATTCTTGGTAAAGCATCTAACAGTTCTTCAGTACCATAAAACCAATCATTTGTCTGAGATGTTTCCTGTGCTTGAGGATTGACAACAGTACTTGTGTCCTCACGTAGGTAAAATTTAGCGTCCTTTTCTATGGCGAACGCGGATGATGAATTATTAGATGAGTTTGGCATAGGAATTGGGGAGTGGGGACTGGGGATTGGGGAGATAAATTCAGTTCTGAGGTGGATGAACGAGTATTTGAGGTGGATGAACGAGTATCTGAGGTGGATG
>NZ_CAWUDO010000150.1:0-14529 GCF_963920935.1 Nostoc sp. CCY 9925
TAAAAATGCACAAAGCGAGCAGTATTGGGAATAGTAATACTTTTACCTCCTGCCTTTTGCCTTTTGCCTCCTGCCATACAATGATTTTCATCCTTTTAGCTTCAAGCAAAATACGGTAAATCTATCGAATTAAAGTATTTTATGTGATGTAAAGGAGAGTCTCATAAAGCCCAGAAAAAAACAATGGGTGAATTTACGTAAAATATGCTCAATTTATGTGAACTAATTGCATAGTAAACAATTGACAGATGAATTTATATGTGATAATGGTGTGCGGATAAAAATTTAAGTGTTTCCAGATATTAAAACGCAAATTTAAGGTTTTTTAATCGAAATTAAGTGACTGGCTACTGAGCGATCGCATTAATTCTGATAGGTTGCTAATTTGGGAATTTGATTACCCATCAGAATTAATGATGACTAAAAAACTAGGGAGACTCACATCAAAACCTAGTGGCGGAATTTGCATGTCTAATTTTCGTTGACTTAATGTATCCCAGGAATCAGGGTTACCCTCAAAGAACAAATAGCAAGTCCGCCTGGTTTTGAAACTTTGGTGTTGCGGGTAAAGTCCTTGTGCAGTGCGATCGAGTTCAGAGTTGCCTGATGCCAGATATGAGTTACTCCCTGAATAACAAAAACACAGGAGAAAATCATGGCTAATTCAACATTTAATCTTTCAGATCTCAATGGCAGTAATGGTTTTACCATTAATGGTATTACTACTGGCGATAACTCTGGCTCCTCTGTCCGCAATGCTGGGGATGTCAACGGCGACGGGTTCGACGACCTAATTATTGGGGCGCGCGGTGCCGACCCCAACGGCCAATCTTCTGGGCAAAGCTACGTGGTATTTGGCAGCAGCACAGGCTTTAGCTCTAGCTTCGACCTGTCTACTCTCAACGGCACTAACGGCTTCGCTATCAACGGCATTGCGGCGGATGACGGGTCTAGCTCCTCTAGTGGTGCTGGAGATGTTAACGGTGATGGCTTCGACGACCTAATTATCGGAGCTGGCAACGCCGACCCCAACGGCTCCCAATCGGGCCAAAGCTACGTGGTATTTGGCAAAAGCACAGGTTTTAGTTCCAGCCTTAACCTCTCCAGCCTCAATGGTACTAACGGCTTTGCCATCAATGGTATCGCGGCAGGTGACTTATCAGGCGGCTCTGTCAGCAGTGCTGGAGATATCAACAACGATGGCTTCGACGACGTGATTATAGGGGCAATTGGTGCCAATGACTTTTCTGGGCAGAGCTATGTAGTGTTTGGCAAAAGCACAGGGTTTAGCTCCAGCCTCAACCTCTCTACCCTCAACGGCACTAACGGCTTCGCTATCAACGGCATCCAACTGGGTGACGTATCGGGCGGCTCTGTCAGCGATGCCGGAGATATCAACGGTGACGGTATCGACGACCTGATTATCGGGGCGACCAATGCTCCTGACGGCTCTTCTGGGCAAAGCTACGTGGTATTTGGCAAAAGCACAGGGTTTAGCCCCAGCCTCAACCTCTCTACCCTCAACGGTACTAACGGCTTTGTTATCAACGGCATTGAAGCGGGTGACTTCTCAGGCTCCCCTGTTAGCAGTGCTGGAGATGTCAACGGTGACGGTATCGACGACCTGATTATTGGGGCAATAAATTTTAAGGCTAACAATGGTGGTACAGTCTCGGCTTCTGGGCAAAGCTACGTGGTATTTGGCAAAAGCACAGGCTTTAGTGCCAGTCTTAACCTCTCAGATCTCAATGGTACTAACGGCTTCACCATCAACGGCATCGAAGCGGATGACTTGACAAATTTCTCTGTCAGCGGTGCTGGAGATGTCAATGGTGACGGCTTCGACGACCTGATTATCGGGGTCCCTAGTGCCGACCCCAACGGTATCAGATCAGGGCAGAGCTACGTGGTGTTTGGCAAGGGCAGAGGCTTTAATCCTAGCATCAACCTCTCGGATCTCAACGGCACTAACGGCTTTAGCATCAACGGTATTGTGCCATTTGACAGTTCAGGCAACTCTGTCAGTCGTGGTGGAGATGTCAATGGTGACGGCTTCGATGACCTGATTATCGGGGCATCCTCAGCCAGTCCTAACGGTTCCCAATCTGGGCAAAGCTACGTGCTGTTTGGCGGGAAGAATATCGGCATCAGTTCTAACCCCACAGGAACTTCTGGTGCAGATACTCTTGCAGGCACAATTGGCAACAATATCATTGATGGGAAAGGTGGTAATGATATCCTTACAGGCAATGGCGGTCAAGATAAATTTATTATTCGCCGAGGTGATGGTAATGATACCATTAACGATTTTGGTGGTGTTGGTAAAGGCACAAATCCATCACAGGCGGTAATTGCCAATGTTGACACACTGCAATTTATTGGGTCTGGGTTGACTGCTCAAAATCTGCTGTTGACTCAAAATGGTAACAACTTAGAAGTCACGTTTGAAAATGTTTCTAATACTAAAGTCACTCTGAAAAACTTTCAGTTAGAAAAGTTAGATAATCTGAAAGCTTCTGGAGGCAAACCAGCCATCGGCAATATCCTGTTTGATGGGCAAACTACTATCATTGACAGTTTTAATGTCCTCGATGCCAATTCTAATGATACGGCGATCGGCATTAAAAACACGGTAACTTTCCTCAATGACCTGAATAATAATATTACGGGTTTGGACAACTCAGCTGATGTCATCAATGGTCAGGGAGGTAATGACAAAATCGATGGTAAGAGTGGCAACGACTTGCTGCGGGGTGGTGCTGGGAATGATAGTCTCATTGGTGCTACAGGCAATGATACTCTTGTTGGTGGCGCTGGTAGCGATCGCCTCACAGGTGGCGTGGGTGCTGACTATTTCCTTTACAATACCAATGCTGCCTTTGTTAGTTCTGCTATTGGTCAAGATGCCATTACTGACTTCAAACACTCCCAAGCTGACAAGATTATCCTGGATAAGACTACTTTCACTGCTATTACTTCAACTGCGGGAACAGGTTTCAGTAATGCTGGTGATTTTAAAATTATTTCTAATGGGGCAACCAGCACAGCAAAAATTGTCTATGACCCTGTGACAGGGCAGTTATTCTACAACCAAAATGGCAGTGCGGCTGGTTTTGGCAGTGGTGGCCTATTTGCCACCCTGAGTGGTGCGCCAACTCTTACAGCAACGGACTTTATCATTCAAGCCTAGTTAATACCATTTTTAATTTTGGATTCTGGACTGGGAATCATCTTCTAAGTCCAGGTTCTCTTAATCCATCAGTTGGATTCTTTTTTTTGGCGTTGCTGATTGAAAATATGAATCTGCCTCACGCCAAGATAAAAAAAAGAAACGTAATTTTGGCATTTCATATTCTGATTCAGCAACGCCTTAGCTACTAATTTTTAAGTTCTCACTTGACGAATTGGCAGTTCAACCACAAACTCTGTGCCTTTGGAAGGTTCAGATTGGCAGTAGATCTTACCTTTGTGTTTATCTGTGACAATTTGGTAGCTGATGGAAAGCCCTAGTCCTGTACCTTTACCAACAACCTTGGTTGTAAAAAATGGATCGAACAAGCGAGAGAGGATTTTTTCATCCATGCCAAGTCCATTGTCGGCAATGCGAATGGCAATCCAGTCTTTATTGAGCAGGGAGGTAGAAATTCTGATTTCGCCGGGGTTTGCTGCCATCGCTTCCGGGGTAGCTTGGGCGTTTCGTTCTTCTAAAGCATCAATGGCATTAGACAGTAAATTCATAAATACTTGATTCAATTGACCGGGATAGCATTCTATTGGAGGTAAAGTATCATATTGTTTGGTCACATGAATAATAAGGCTATCGACTGAGGACTTCAAGCGGTTTTGCAAAATCATCAACGTGCTATCGATGCCTTCGTGAATATTTGCTGCTTTGAAGTCAGCTTCATCTAGGCGGGAAAAGTTCCGCAGCGAACTGACAATTTCACGAATGCGTTCAGTCCCGACTTTCATGGACTGGAATAATTTAGGTAAATCGTCGAATAAAAACTCTATTTCCGCTTTCTTTAAAAACTCTTGGATCTCTGGTGTGGAATTGGGATAATTTTGCTGATAAAGCTCGACACAGCGCAGCAAATCTTGGGTATATTGGTGGGCGTGTTCTAAGTTTCCGTGGATGAAATTAACTGGGTTATTAATTTCGTGAGCTACACCCGCTACTAGTTGCCCCAAGCTGGCCATTTTTTCTGTGTGGATAATTTGCAGTTGGGCAGTACGTAGTTCATTGAGTGCTTGGGCGAGTTGATTTGCTTCTTCACGGGTTTGACCAAGCAAACTCGATTGCTGGAACAAATTAGCTTGACGTAGTGCTACACTCACTTGAGTCGCAACTTGGGTAACAAATTCTAATTCGCCTTCTTCCCAATCACGTGCATGTGTGCATTGGTGAATGCATAACAATCCCCAAAGTTCATCACCTTCCATCAGGGGGACAATAATCTGGGCTTTGACTTGGAATCGCTCAATTACGTCAAGATGAGGTACTTTCGAGCCAACGCTGTTGACATCAGAAATCACTTGCACTTGTCCTTGGCGATATTGCGGTGCATACTGGTCGCCAAAACAATAGTCTTGCACCTTCACAGCCAGGGCAGAATCAAACTTAGGTAGCACATCTTCAGCGATAAATTCACCGCTGCAAAAACCGACATCAGGTTCAAAGCGGAAGATGCCGACTCGATCAGTTTTGAGCGATCGCCGCACTTCCTGTACTGTAGTCTTAAAGATCGTCTCCAAATCCAACGATTCCCGGATTTTGACTACTAGATCGAATAAGATCCGCCGCTGTTCAGCCGATTTGTGCAGTTCATCAGCGCGAGTTTGGATTTGCGTCACCATCTCGGAACTTTGCATTGCTACTCCGAGTTGACTGGCAACTTGTCCTAAAAATTCCACCTCCACGTTACCCCACTGACGAGGTGCAGAATGTTGATAGGCAGCTAACAATCCCCACAGATTCCGTCCCACAAAAATTGGGGTCAAGGCGTAAGCGCGAATCTTGAACTGCTCCAAAATATCGAGGTGACAGCGCGAGTGTCCGGCTTGGTAGATGTCGTTTACAGCAAAACTTTCGTTATTGCGGTAGCGTCCACCTTTGGTTTCTTGGAGGTGGGTATCCTCCCAAACTAGATTTTTGCCAAATAAATTGATGCTGTCCCACTGTGCCTCTACCATGCCGAAATGGCTGACGAATTCGCCACTCCAGTCTTCATTAAAGCGATAAACGCCGACTCGCTCAACTCTTAGCAGTTTACACACTTCCTGACAAGTGGTTTTCAGGATTAATTCAATATTTAGGGAGGAGCGAATTTTGCCGACGACTTCCGTGAGTGCGCGTTGGCGAGCGATGGCATTTTGTAATGCGGTGGCTTGTTGTTTCGACTGGGTTAAATTTTCGGCTTGCTGAATCGCCACTCCCAACTGTGCCCCCACTTGTCCCAGGAACTCAACTTCATAATTTGCCCATTGGCGTGCCTCTGAGTGTTGATATGCTGCTACGAGTCCCCACAGTTTTGGGCCAATGAAGATCGGTGCTAAGGCATATGCCCGAATTTTGAATTGCTCTAAAATGTCGATGTGACAGCGCGAGTGACCTGCTTGATAAATGTCGTTAACAGCAAAACTTTCGTTATTGCGGTAGCGCCCGCCTTTGGTGTCTTGCAGGTGGGTATCTTCCCAAACGAGATTTTTGCCAAACGGATGGATTCTATCCCATTGCGCCTCGACCATGCCAAATTGGCTGACAAATTCACCGCTCCAATCTTCATTGAATCGATAAACCGCTGCCCGTTCTAACTTCAAAAGTTTACAGAGTTCTTGGCAGGCCGTGTCGAGAATAATTTCGGTGTTTACAGAGGAGCGAATATTTCCCACCACTTCTGTCAAAGCACGTTGGCGCGCAATTGCATCTTGCAATTCTGCTGTGCGTTGTTTGCTTTGTTCTAGAATTTCTGCCTGCTGCATTGCTACGCCGAGATGGCTTGCGGCTTGAGCTAAAAACTCCACTTCATGAGGATGCCATTGCCGAGGAGCAGAGTGTTCGTAGCCTGCAAGCAAACCCCAAAGTTTTGCACCAATGAAAATAGGGGCGATTGCATATGCCCGAATTTGAAACTGTTCTAATACTTCAACATGACAACGAGCGTGTCCAGCATCGTAAATGTCAGCCACAGCAAACGGCTCATTTTTGCGATATCGCCCTCCTTGAGTTTCTTGCAAATACGAATCTTCCCACACCAAGTCCTGTCCAAAAGTGTTGAGTGTATCCCAGCGTGGTTCTGCAAAACCAAAACTATTGATAAAACTACCACTCCAATCAGCGTTGAAACGATAAATTGCCACTCGCTCAATCTTCAATTGCCGACAAATATCTTGGCAAGAAGTCGAACACAAAGATTCTAGGTTTACAGATGCTCGAATTTTTGCTAATATTCTGCCCAAAATTTTTTGATACTGAACGGTTAACTGTAGTTGTTTGTGACAATCTTCAACATTTTGGAGGTTTAAAGTTTTATAATCGTTTGTTGTCATAAAGTGTAGGAAATCGTGAAATACCTACTCTTAGTGTTCCCAGTTTATTTTTGCGATCGTCAGTTGCAAGGAAAACAAAGCTGCGATCGCGTAACTAACAAGCCTGTCACTGCGTCGCTATTTCCGCGCTTTTGTAGTAAGGTTGCTCTACAGCATATTTAAAGTTACTCCCGCCATGGGAGCAGTTTTCGCAGCGGTACTCCAGCCCTTCCACCCAAACCTCGCGGAAAGTCCCCAGGCTGGATACTAGGAAAACTTCGTCTACGTAAAAACCATTTTTCAACAGTTAAAAAGACAGCAACTCCACCCCAAAATAAAGCATTTGTAGCTGTTTAATATCAACGATTGTTCATACTTTCAGCCAGTCTCTTATTAACTCAGCAGTGCTGGGTCGTTTTGCATTGCTTAGTCTAAACTCCAGTTGGGATAATAGATAAACCTGGAAAGTCCCAAAGCACTCTTTAGTTAGTAGGTGTTTTCGCTTTTTAACTAGTATTTTTTCGGAATAGCCTTTTTTACATTTGTAGATTTGTGTAAGAATTACTTACATAAGTGCAAAAGTAAAAAAAATGCACATTAACATCACAGTTGACTTGAAAAATTTGAGTGAGACTCTGATCAACTTGCATAATGGAGTTTAGTAAAGGGTGCAAACAATCTTAATTTTGGCTGCAAATCCTAAAGGCATAACACCGCTGCGTTTGGATGAGCAGGTGCGTGAAATCGATGCTGGATTGCAGCGAGCCAGACACCGCGAGCAGTTTGTCTTAGAGCAAAAGTGGGCAGTGCGGCCAAGGGATATTCAGCGGGCAATGCTGGATATCAATCCACAGATTGTTCACTTTTCTGGGCATGGAACAGGGGATGAGGGTCTGGTATTTGAAGATGAAACAGGTTCGGCAAGGCTAGTTGATGGGGAAGCTTTGGCGGGACTGTTTCAACTGTTTGCAGATCAAGTTGAGTGCGTTGTTCTTAATGGCTGTTATTCAGAGATACAAGCAGAGGCAATCAGTCAATATGTTAATTATGTGATTGGGATGAAAAAGGCCATTGGAGATAAAGCAGCAATTGAATTTGCTGTAGGTTTTTACGACGCTCTTGGATCTGGGAAGCCTGTTGAATTTGCCTATAAATTTGGTTGTGCTGCAATTCGGTTAGCAGGTATTACAGAGCAATTCTTCCCGATTCTCAAAAAGAAGCCAAATATTGAAGAGACGATTTTTAATATAAGTGGATCTAAGGAACAGCCTCCAGTCTCAAATGAATCTGCATTCCAGGCATTTCAGCAACTCAACAAGTCTGACATAGATACACGTATCCTAGCTGTATCTCCATTTAAACAGAAGCAGCTAACTCGTTTCAAGGAAGATTATAGCTCTATAGAAATACGGCGTCACGAACTCTTAAAAAAATTGCATGAACTGGAAGGTGATAGAGATTATACGGCAAGCAGTACCCAGAGAATTGAACTAGAAAGACAAATTATACGAGATAAAGAGAAGCTAAAGGATTATGAGACTCAGCTTGAATCATTAGAACAAAAAATAGAGTTACTTGAAAGCCAACTTCAAGGATTGTAGAAAAAAGTTGTTAACTTTTTAAAAAATATGATTTATGTCTTTATTCAAACAAAATCAACTGGATATCCTCAAGCTGGATTATAGCTTTACAGAAGCTAGGCGGCAGGAATTATTGAAAAAATTGCATGAATTGGAAAGTGATAGGGATTATGCTGCAAGCAGTACACAGAGGATTGAACTAGATAGGCAAATTATACGAGATAAAGAAAAGCTAAAGGATTATGAAACTCAGCTTGAATCATTAGGAAACAAAATTGAGTGTCTTGAAAAAGATATTGAAGAAAGTAAAAGCAATCAAAACAAGCAATCTATATATGAATACTCTCATGCGATTTCAGAAGAGCAAAATGACAATTATTCAGTAAATAATCAGACTGAATCCTCCGGACTTAATTCAGAATTTTATGCTCTTACTAAAGATTTTCATGAGCATAGGTCATATCACAATTGGTCAGCTACAAATAATCAAGGTGATGAAAATCAACAAGTTCATCCTGACTTAATATTTAAAGATCATGAACCTATTGAAAATACTGTAATATTTACAGCCACTTTTTTTCCTGAACTAAGCCCTTATGATTTTGAACGAATTGTTGCTTTTCTATTAGAAGAGCGATCAATAACTGTTACCGTACAGTCGCAAATAATCACAGAGCAAGGGGAGTCAAAAATAATTAAAAACATTGAAAAAGAACAACTGCTTGCTATTTGGCGAAGTAGCCTGGCTCAACGCGATAAATTTTTAGAAAAATGCTACTTGAAAGCAGTGCGTCTAGAAGATTCGTCCCAGATAATTGATTTTTCTTTACCTTATTTAAGAAATGAATTTAAAATCTATTTTGAAGAACAAAAATCTTTATATTTGTTAGAGCAGTTTAATCGTACCAGACTGTTACTGTTTGATTCTTCGCTGAAAGTGGGCCGTAATGCAATTGATTTAACAGTTAATATGGCTACTTCTTATCCTAAGATTTATGGAGAAGATTGGCTTTTTGACATTGTGTTAGCTTCAACCAATGCTGCCAATAGTGATATTGGCATAAATTTTGACTTAGTGCTGCAATTGCAAAGACTTTCAACAAATACAAGAAGGGAGTTTATCTTTACACGTATCTCTGCTTTACTCTACCAAATGCTGGAATACTCTCAGCTTGTGGATGTAGTTAAAAGCTTTCTTGATCGCTTGATGTTAGTGCGACAATATGATGTTGTGCTAGCAATTATCAAAAATTTGCGCTCCGCACCACAATTTAATGGACTCTACTGGGTGAAACAACTATTAGACCGGGGTAATGGAGAAATACGCTCTGAGGCTTATAAATTTTTGTACAACTGGCTAAAGCAAAGCGGTTATCGTATTTACGATTTGTTAGAAGCATTAAAGGGATGGTTGCCAGGACGAGAGCGTTTGCCAAATAGCTATTCTCCTTCTAATAGATATGCACTACAGCTGTTTATTGAATACTGCTTGGAAACCACATCAAAGCTAAATTCTAGGTACTATGGCTACTACCCATCTAAATATTTATTATTCTCGGCTCTACAGGATAGCTCAATCGATAGCAAGCTAGAGACTTTAGCCAGTTGGCTCTTTCATCTAGATCCTGAAGGTAAGCTTGCTCTTAGGCATATTGTTGATAAAGGTGTTAACGCTACACAACTAGTTAGCTTTTTGATTGCACAATGGTTCATCATTTTGTGGGGATTAGAGAAGAAAGAGCCTAATCAAGAAGTAGCTGCGGTATTTAATAACTTGATTCACCAAATAATTTTGACTATTGACCGTTCTCTACAAAAACAACTTGTTCAACATTGGAGCGATTATACAGAGCATTTACTCACAGAAGCAGAAGGTTATGAAAAATCTGGTGACAATCAATCAAGAAAACAAGCTTTTCGTAAAAGGAACCTAGTTAAAGAATTGAGTAGACAGTTCAAGGTTTTATAAAAAACAGCTTGAGTAACGAAATTAGGAGATGAAGATGAATCAAGGCACTTTTCTAGATAGAGTCATTCGTCAAGTACATGAAACTACCAAAGCTAATTCATATACAGAAAAAGTAGTAATTATTGACAACAAAAAAGGGAAAGCAATCCCTAAAAAGCCATTATTTGGTGGAAATTTCAAGTTTTACATTGTTGCCAATAATGACGATGCAGTGAATATTGCTGAACGCAAAAATCTAATTTGCAAAGTGATTGATTTTGCTAACGACTGTGAAATCGGAATTTCCATAACCTATCGCGCTAGTTGCAACCCTGGCAATGAAGAGAGAGTAGCTGAAGCTCTCTGTCATAGTCAATCTCCCAGCAGTGAACTTGATAATAAAATTCAAAAATGGATTGCTAGGTTTCCCCAAAATAATACCGCAAGTTTTCTTGAAAATTACTTTTTCCAGGTAGAACAGTTAAGAGAATATCTCACAAAAAATGTGCAAGAAGAGGTTGGTATAAGCCTGCATTTGAAGATTTCCTTAGACAAAGAGGAGCAGCTTAGAACTTTTTCAATAGATAACATTCAATTTTCTGTATATGTTAATGATTGTAATGATGAGTTATCCCTTCAGCTTTCAACTGAGCTTATAGTTGACGAACAAAACAAGGTGAAAGCTATATTGAACTATGGACGAGAGTTGTTGTTAGCGAATGTAGTTAAAGCAGAAGTTAAAAATTACTTGAGTAAAAATGTTACTCTACACAAGTTCTGCTATCACTTGAAAGATACTGTTCGTCAAGAACTTTTGCATAATTTAAACAGAATTCTCATTAATTATGGTCGAAAATTAGAGTATCTGTCTCTTGCTAGTAATTCAGTTACTCCTGCTCAAGAACTTTTAAATGACCGTTCCTATGACATTGTATGTACAGTTAAAGGCTATCCGCAGCCAATTGTAGTACAAAACAAATTGTACATGATACCAAAAGACATTGGTAGGTATAGAGCTGCTCAATCTCCGAATTTGGAAACTTGGGTTAAGAGTAAATTAGAAAGTATTATTAAACCCTTGTTATTGCAAAAGGAATATATCGATATTCTACTTGATTTTCATCCTATTGAAGATATTATTAAAGCCAAAATAGAAGAGGCGGCCAATGCACTTGGATATCATGTAGACCAAATTGTTTCTGTTCCCGACTTAGAACCTCTGAAGCTCAAAGACAAATTCCTTCTGGGAATCGAAGATACTTTTCCTACCAAAGATGCTAGAGTTGATGTCAAGCTGAGTATCTCTGTTACAGCCAAAATTCCTAATCTTGCAAGTATTAAGCATCATCTCAATCGACAAGATGATGTCAAAGATTTAATTAAGTCAGCTATTTATGATGCCACAAGAGAATATTTAACCCAAACAGAACCAGAACGTTTTTATATGCGCTTTGCTCACTATGATAAACAGCTAGGAGAAAAGCAGTCAGTCGAACAAGAATTAATAGATAAAATTAGAAAATTACTAGAAGAAAGTTTTGCTGCTCAAGTTAGCAGTATAGTTCCTAAATACTTAGATACGGATATTGCTAAGTGCTTCCAAGAATTGCGACGACAAATAGGTTCCATTGAATTTGAAGTATTTTCTTTAAAGGGAAGGATAAAAATTAAGTTTCAGGGAGATTTTCAGGTTTTAAGCGTTGAAAAAGATAGTTGGTACATATTTCGAGATAGGCAGCCAAAAATCAACGATATCAAAGAGTCAATTGAAAGAAGTTTGAAGGCGAAATTGAATACTTTTGACAAAGAGGATTTGCAATACGATGATTTGGATGACTTGTCTTTGATAGAGCGTGTTGTTAACCAGTGGGCAAGGAATAATATTATCGAGCAATTCGGTTTAGAAATTTACATAAGTAATCTTACTCGCGAACATACAGAAGAAGAACAGAGTCTATACGATGCCCAACGAAAATTGTACAAGCAGGAATTAGAAGAATATACAGAAGTTATAGAAGCTACAAAGAAACAGCATCATCAACAGCTAGAAATCTCATTCAGAAGCGAAGAAGTAAAATATTTGGAACTTGATAAACTTTATCAACGACGCTTGCAACTAACAGGAGATGAGGAAAATGAAGCTGAACTCGTATACGTGAATGAGAGAATTAGAGAACTAGAAACAGGATTTATTAATCCTTCTTTAGAAGATGCCAGAAGTACTCTGAATCGTTTGCAACCCAGAAAACAAAAAGGTAAAGGTTTTAGTGAAGTAGCCGAAAAAATGAATTTTCTAAAAAATAAAGCAAATCCAGAAATCAGTTCTGGTAATGACACAGATACTCCCGATGGAAAAATCTGATAGCAAGTGATTAGTAAACAAAACAGGGCTTATGCCAGAAACTAAATAATCTTAAATTGGTATAAGTCCTATAACTAATAATTTCATAATCATTACCTAAAAAGGTATTACTAAAAAAATCGAAGACAGTAAACAGTTTACAATTAAAGATTAATAATGCTGGAGATTATAGTAATCTTAAAAAGATATGACGGCATCGCTGAACGGAAAGAAAATATTTCACTGAAAGTGAAGTTAAGTGAAGTCCGTGAAGCAGCACAAACACTACTAGGCTTGCCAGAAAAGCCACCTTGCCGACTTGTTCTATATAGAACCTCGTCTACATTAGAGGATGATTGCACACTGGAAGAAGCAGGTATTCAACAAAATGATAGGATAATATTATATCCACTAGATGTTTGGCACAAAAAGAATGCCCAAGGGTATTTTGTTGTCCATATCCCTCCAGTTGTTATGGAATCAGAAGTCCAACCTAGTAGCTCTGAGCCTGATATTTCTAGCCCTAAGATAATCATAATAATTAAAAATATAGTAAAAAAATCACAAATTTTATTTAAAGTTTTATCTTTGATGATATTTAATAAAACCAAGAAAATTTTAGTATGGGTAATTCAAAAAACTAGCATTTTTATTAGGAAAGAAAATTTCAAAAAAATAGATAAAAAAATTTTAATTAAGCCAGCAATATTTTTATCGATAGGATTTGGAATTACATATTTGTTGTCTAATCCGGAGTTAGAATCCACTAGAACTATTTGGGGAATAAGTTTAGGAATAACAAAGAATGCACAGGGTAAAAATTTAAATAGAGCCTTCTTAGAAGCGGCCAACCTCACTAATGTAAATATGGTGGGTACTAATCTTAATGGTGCCCGTTTGAGTCAGGCTAATTTAAGTAATGCAAGACTGAATAAAGCTAGTCTAGCAGGAGCAGACTTGAGAGGTGTAAACTTCTCGCGTGCGGACTTGACCGAAACAAATTTAAATGGTGCTAATTTACTAGGTGCGAATTTACTAGGTGCTAATTTAAGAAAAGCAAAAATTACTGATCCAGAAACAGGTGAGATTACAGCCAAACTTGATCAAAATGCTAAATTAATTTGGAAAATTGTAAACGAATCTACAACAGGAAGAGACCTAAAAAGTAAAAAATTGGATCGTTACAACCTCAGCTATGCAAATTTGAAAAATTCTGTTTTATCTCGTGCTAGTCTAACTTGGGTGGACTTAAGTAAAGCAAATCTTGAAGGTGCGACATTATATAAAGCAGATTTAACAGGTACTAATTTAAGAGGTGCTAATTTGAAGGATGTTGACTTAAGGGCTGCTACTTTGTACAAGGTGAAGACTGATACTTCAACTATTTGTCCTAACGGTAAATCTGGGCCTTGTAAATTTTAAAGGCAATGCTAATCTCTTGAGAATATTTTTAATCTGTAATTCTATTTTATTTGCCTTGTCTTATATCGCTTTTAGTCTAAACTCCAGTAGTAATTAAGAAAGCGATCGCTCTTATTTCGAGATGATTTTCACGGAGCGATCGCCCATAGTAATGTCTACTGCAATACCTGTAAAAATAGATATTGTCAACTCTTGGTTCTAAGTTGAAAAATTAGAAAACAGCAATCAAACTAATTTACCAATCACTTGCTTTAGTCTCATCCCAGACTTCTAATTCCAATTCATGGAGATAAGCTAGTCCACTGTGAATTTGTACCTGTGTTCCTTTGAGTTCCAGGTCAAACCAACCATCACCGACAGCATTGGCTCCCAGAATTGCAGCTGTAATATTTACAATCAAACCGTAATCAGATATCAGCCGAGAAATCACAGGTTCCTGGTGATAATCCTTAGGAATTCTCACTCGAATGCGTTTATTTATAAGGTTATTGTCACTAGTCATAGAGGGGGAGTGGGGAGTGTGGGGAGAGTGGGGAGTGTGGGGAGTGTGGGGAGAGAGGGGGGATGGGGGAGTGTGGGGAGAGAGGGGAGAGGGGGGGATGGGGGAGTGTGGGGAGTGTGGGGAGTGTGGGGAGAGAGGGGAGAGAGGGGGGAAAGATTTCTTCCCCATCCTCCCACACCTCCCACACCTCCCACACCTCCCACACCTC
>NZ_CAWUDO010000151.1:0-14515 GCF_963920935.1 Nostoc sp. CCY 9925
AGTTGTTAGCGATCGCACCTTTTTCACCCAACCTCACAAAATCGCGTTGCTCCCGATTCGCTCTTTCATCGAAGGGATAGCCATTCCTCAAGATATTAATGAAGAGATCGCCCGCCTTCTCTCTAGGCTTGGAGAAAAAAATGCCTATGCAGTACGATCCAGCGCAACTGCTGAGGATTTACCGATAGCCTCCTTTGCAGGACAGCAGGATACGTATTTAAATATTATCGGGAAGGAAGCAATTTATCAGCATATCAGCAAGTGCTGGGCATCGCTATTTACTGAGAGAGCAGTAATGTACCGCCTTCAAAACGGCTTCGACCACCGTAAAGTCCACCTGTCTGTGGTTGTTCAGAAGATGGTCTTTGGGCAGGTGGCAGGAATTTTGTTTACTGCCGATCCCGTCACTTTTAATCGGAAGGTGTTATCCATTGATGCAGGCTTCGGACTTGGTGAAGCCTTGGTCAGAGGTCTGGTGAATGCTGATATCTATAAAGTGTGTAACGGCAAAGCGATCGATAAAAAGATATCTATTAAGAAACTGGCTATTTACGCCTTAAAAGATGGCGGTACAAAAGAACAGGAGATTGAGCCTGAACGGCAGAATAGGCAAGCGCTGACAGACGAGCAGATTTTGCAGCTTGAGCGCATCGGTAGGAAGATTGAAGAACATTTCGGACACCCCCAGGACATAGAATGGTGTTTGGTTAATGATACATTTTATATTGTCCAGAGTCGCCCCATCACGACTTTATATCCCATTCCTGAAGCAAACGATCGCGAAAATCACGTCTATGTATCTGTTGGTCATCAACAAATGATGACTGACCCCATCAAACCATTGGGATTGTCTTTATTCCAGTTAACAGCTGCTCGCCCCATGTATCAAGCTGGTGGAAGGTTGTTTGTTGATGTCACCCATGATTTGGCTTCACCTGTGAGAAGAATAATTCTGGTAGATGTTTTGGGAAAATCCGATCCGCTGATCAGGGACGCACTTATGACCATACTAGAGCGGGGAGATTTCATAAAATTGTTACCAGATGACAAGCAACAACAGAGTTCTGGTAACAGCAATCAGGGCGCATCGTCTTTGGATTTTCAAACGCTGACCGAATACGATCCGGCGATCGTTTCTGATTTGATTGGGCGTAGTCAAACATCGATAGACGAGTTAAAACAGAACATCCAGACGAAATCAGGAGCGGATCTGATTGATTTTATTCAAGAAGATATCCAGAAATTAAAGAAGAGTTTATCCGATCCACAAAGTTTTGGCGTGATTATGACTGCTATGAATGCTTCATCGTGGATCAATGAAAAAATGCAGGAGTGGTTAGATGAAAAAAACGTAGCAGACACGCTTTCTCAATCTGTACCCAACAATATTACTTCGTTTATGGGTCTGGAACTATTGGATGTCGCAGATGTGATTCGTCCTTATCCTGAAGTAATTGATTATTTACAACAAGTAAAAGATGATAGCTTTTTGGATGAATTGGTTAAGTTTAATGGCGGAAAGGAAACCCAAGACGCTATCTATGCTTATCTCAACAAATACGGAATGCGATGTGCCGGAGAAATCGATATTACAAGACCTCGTTGGAGTGAAAAACCAACTACACTTGTCCCCATGATTCTCAGTCACATCAAAAACTTTGAGCCTGGTGCAGGCGAGCGCAAATTTGAGCAAGGGCGACAGTCAGCTTTGAAAAAAGAACAAGAGTTATTAGAGCGATTGCAGCAATTACCGGATGGTGAACAAAAGGCCGAACAGACAAAACGAATGATCGGCTTAATCCGGAATTTCATCGGTTATCGTGAATATCCAAAATACGGCATGATTAATCGCTACTTTGTTTATAAGAAAGCTTTACTCAAAGAAGCCGAACAACTCTTACAAGCGGGCGTTATTCATGAAAAAGAAGATATATACTATCTCACTTTTGAAGAACTTCGCTCAGTCGTAGGCACAAATAAAATTGATTACCGGATGATCGGCAAACGAAAAGATGAGTACAAATTATATGAAAAACTAACTCCCCCACGTGTTATTACGTCTGATGGTGAAATCATTGCAGGTCGATACAAACGCTCAAATCTTCCAGCCGAAGCTATTGTAGGTCTACCTGTTTCCTCCGGAGTTATAGAGGGACGAGCGCGTGTCATCTTAAACATGGAAGATGCCGATCTAGAAGATGGAGATATATTAGTCACCGCCTTTACTGACCCTAGCTGGACACCATTGTTTGTATCCATAAAAGGCCTAGTTACCGAAGTTGGTGGTCTAATGACACATGGAGCAGTTATCGCACGTGAATATGGCATAAGTGCAGTTGTTGGAGTGGATAATGCTACCAAACTGATCGATGACGGACAGAGAATTCGGGTTAATGGAACGGATGGCTATTTAGAAATCCTAAGTTAATATACTTTCTAATAATGACTTAATGTATAAGTTGACTTCTAGCCATCCAGTACCTTTTACAAAGAGTTCTCCGAGACTAGACTACTTTGCTGTAAAGAAGGATCATCTTTGTTTTCTTCTTCTAGAAGTGCTTCAATTTGAGCAAAAAGCTTATTAATTTTTTTTAGCTTTTTCTCATCATTCCAAATTTTACTTTTTCTAAGTGCTTTGTATATTTTGTCAGCTTTTTCTTTTTGCTCTTGGTTATGAGATGATGGTTTACTTTCTGACTGTTGCTGAAGAATATTTCCTACTAGAATCCTAATTTCAGATAGTGATAAACTTTCTGCGATCGCTTTATTTAAGACTTTCTGTCTTTCATCATCATTTTTTATCCGGTTGATTTCCTTAGCTTTTGTATATTCAATTTCGCCTTTTTGCAGTGCAGTTTGGATATCTAAATGGAGTTTGAGTAAAGGAAGACGATTGGCTACAAATGACTGCCAAGTAATTTTTCCTAACCTCAAGAATACATCTTGTATGATTCGTCCTTCATCACTAACCATAACGTTATGGTTAGAATTACCTTTGCTTTCGTTATTCATGTCATAGAGCAGTTTGACCACTGTCTCTTGGTCAACATCGAGTTCTTCGGCTAGTAATTCGAGAATTCCGATAGTTTCTTCATAAGCATTGAGGTCTTCCCTTTGGAGGTTTTCAACTAAGCGTAGTTTACGAGCTTTTTTCTCGTCGCATTCAATAATGACTACAGGGATTTCTTGAAGTTTTGCGATTTCACAAGCTTTGAGACGGCGTTCACCAGCTACTAGCTCGTACTTGTCTTCCTGAAGCTTTCTAACGACAATGGGTTCTAGTAACCCCACTTCCTTGATGCTGTCAGCGAGTGATTTGAGTTTTATGGGGTCAAAATAGCGACGGGGCTGACTTGGCGGAAGGATAATTTGAGATAAGGGTAAAGTGGAATCGGATAAAGATTTTTCTTCGTCATCTCCAAATAAATTATCCAGTCCGGTTAGTTTTTCTAGTTCGCGTTTTTGGCTCATAGTTGAGTAATATATTTTGTAATTTCTTCGAGTATGCTAACTGCGGGGTGGTTTTTCTTGTGGAGTGCAAGTGGTAGATGTGCTTGGGTTGCGTCAGGAAAAGCTGTTGATTTAGGAATGGGGGCAGTAACGTGTATCCGTCCTTCAACCTGTTGTTTAATTTCTTCCAGTATTCCTGTGTCTTGAAGATTACGATTATCGTATTTGGTTGGAATTATACAGGCAATTTGTAATTTCTGGTGTCCTCCTTTTTTGAGTCGGGCAATTGTTTCTAGCAGTTGGTTGGTGCCAAGATAGCACTTATATTGCGTTTCAACAGGAATAATAACGTGTGAAGCAGCGACTAAGCTCATAATGCTTAGGATTCCTAGAGAAGGCGGGCAATCAATCAAAATATAATCATACTGGTCAAGTACATTTGATAGCACAAACTTGAGCCGTTGGCGGTTGTCGATGGTCAAGTCATGAAAAATTTTTTGCTCCGTACCTGCCAATTGGATATTTGTTGGTACCAAGTGCATCCCGTGAATAGGTTTTTCCCATATATACAGGGGAGTTTCTTCAGCGATCGCACCATAGATAGTTTGTTCAGTTTGCAGCTTGACTTCCCCTAATCCCATAAAAGCTGTTAGTGATGCTTGTGGGTCCATATCCACAAGCAGTACACGGTGTTTTTTAGCAAGGTGGTATCCAAGATTGTGTGTAATAGTCGTTTTAGCTGCACCACCTGACTGATTGAAAGTGGCAATTATTTTGGTTGATGACATATATTAATGAAGCGATTTTGTGAACCCATGTCAGCGATTCTACCAAACAGTGGATTTTTATTTTGGATTTTTGAAAAAAATAACGCTAGTTCAAACCAGTAAGCCTGTCTGGACTAGCATTATTCTGTTAGTTGGTTCTAAAATGGAGGATCTTCGTCTAGGTCTTCATTTGTCGAAGTAACGTTATCTTCGAGTAGTTCTTTGGCAAAATCGGGAGTTTCAGGCGAGTGAGAGTTTTTGCTAACTTGGGTGAGTTCGTTAATCGGTTGTGTTGAGATAAAGTTTCTAATTACGAATGTGGCAATTTTTTCTTTGTACTCACCCCTGTTATCCACTACTAAATCAAGATATCCTTCTGCTGTACCATGTACGCCTTCCCCCTGTTCGTTGATAACGACAGCAGGTGCGCCCTTGGAACGGAATGGTATCTCGTCAGTAACGACTCCTTCCTTTGAACGATAGTAGAATTCAGCAATTCCAAAAGCAATCAAGGAACCTTCTTTGTCGTGGGTTGTGTTCACTGATTTAAGATTAATAGTTGCAGTATTATGAATCATGGTCGTTTGATTTGTAGATTGATTAGATGGTTAATCGCCTATGATGTATACTGCATAAGCGATTTGTAACTTTCTAGAAATTTGCGTTAGCTACAGCCTGTGTTTCGTTTGGTAAAGAAGTAGATGTAGATTCTTCCTTACGGCGTGAACCTAGTAATTCGATGGTGTTGATTGTGATTACAGGCTTTTGCCGCATAGTGCCAGAATTTTTATCAGCCCAACGATCAAATCCAAATTCACCAGTAATTGCAATCTGAGTCCCTTTACGAACGTAATTTCCAATCACTTCTGCTTGATTTCCCCAAGCGACTAAATCAAACCAAAGGGCTTGTTCACTTCTGTAGGGCGGTCTTACTGCAATAGAGATTGAAGCTTTAACTGCACCCGACTCGAAATATTTCAGATCGGGTTCTTGTCCACATCTGCCAACTAGCATGACTTTGTTGATATAGTTCATAACGCGAGAATTGATATATTTCTTTTATTGCTGCGTCAGCATTAGTTCTTTTAGGATTTATCATTTTGACGAATTGTTTTCTTTAAAGCACACTTTTTGCTTCATACTTATGAGTTATTTTTGATTCCTGTTTCTCATAGCATTGTGGTTTTTACTAAGGAACGGCTAATTATCCTGTGCTATGGTGGGATCGCAATTAGCGTGGTATGTATCTAAAAATTATAAGTAATGACTTATGCTTGAATATCTTCTCCTGAAGCGAGTAAGTATTTGTAAGCTGATGCTCTTGGCTTTGATGTGGATACAGTTCGATGAAGACAGCCAAAATCAGCTAACTCCTGACTACTCTTCACCTTTGTTAGTCGAAAATCTCACGTGGTTAGGAGAAACATCTGTTGGAGAAGAGGTTGAGCATTTTTGTGATATTTCTAATACCGCTAGGATAGGCGTTTGGGAAGAAATTCTAGAACTAAAGTTAGTAGATTTAATTGCTGATTTACCGACTTGTTTGCACGATGCCTCATGGTTTGCTCTACTGGCAATTACTATGATGTTGGTGGATAAAGAATTAGACGGGATATGCGTACACCCACAAGATGAGTTTTTTGCCCGGACTATTGCGCTTGAAAGTTTGGCAGATTTGAGTGATTCTTACTTAGCCAAAGGTCATCCTTATTTAGATTTTCCTTTATCATTAGAAGACGCTAAATCATTACTGCCAGTTAATAGAAAGCAAGAGCTAGAAATCAAATTAGAGAAATTCCTTATTAATACTTATGAACATGATTTTGACGATGAAGCACCAGATATTTGTGAGTTTTCATCCATCTACTTGCAAGATATTTTAAAAGAGTTTTTTGTTGAATCTGGCTGGCAAGATGATATCAATCAAGAGGCAGTTGCACAGCTTCAAGAAAAGTATGGTTCACAGTATTCAGAAGGTGCATTCTCTCCTGAAACTAAGGAACACGAGCGTTGGGGCAAAATGCTTGTTTTTCTCAAACAGTTTATAGGTCTGGATTCTAATTTTATCGAAAGCCAAAGCGATTTGTTCCTTGATGAATCTCAAGCAGCTGATTTACCTAATTACTTCTGTATTAAGTCTCATTTAGAACGTTGGCAAGACCGAACAGTTGTCTTATCCCGGTTGGTACATACTTTAGTTTATTTTTTGCTGGTAGGACAAAATTATCGTCCCAGTCATATACAAGATTTGATGGCTGTTCCAACTTCTTCACGGGCTATATATAGCCTACAAGCTTGTTTAGGTGTAGCTGCTTACAGAAGTGGTTATTACATGGCTGCTTCAAATATTCCCGAATCAGAAATTGGGCGGAAATGGTTGCTACAAAAAGCTTTCCCTAACCTGCTTGAGTTTTATCAAACAGGTCGTTTGAATGGAAAACAATAATTAATATTCTGCTGTTGGTTAATAAAGACAAATTTATATTTATGAAAAAATATTTATTTATAGGATTATTATTCTTACTAGTTGGATGTTCATCTCCAGAAAAAGAAGATAAAGTTTCAGCTATAGAATCAAATCCTTCACCTACGCCTTCATTATCCTCAACTAATGTTAGTAATGCTACGCCGTCGTTAAATTCAGAAGTGTTACCTGATTTATCAAATAAAGAGAAGCTTGGAGAAGTTAGTGCAGAGAACGAATTAATTAACTCGTTTTATTTTGATGGTAATAATGTAAAAGTGAGTTTGACTGTAGTGGCTGATAAAGCTTGTTTTGTCTACGTGCGGCGCAGTACCCCAGATCGAGTTGGTGAGGTTGAAATTGAGTCACTACGGCGCGAAAAGTTAGGTCTATGGCGTTCGTATAATACTCAGCGTCTTCTAACTCAAACTGCTGGCAATAAACTAAATGTTTATTCATCAAGTGAAGAACTTTCTTTTACTTATGAAAATCCTGCCATATCACCAGAAATTCTTGTAGCTGCAAAAGAATTGAAGGAGCGTGAAAAATCATTTAAATTACTTTTGCGTCAGGATTTAAAGGCAAGTGATTCAGCAAGACGAATTTATGTCAATCAGTGTCAGAAATTAGGCAATTTTTATTAGAAGGAAGAACTTCCTCCTCTCACGGACAAAGAGAGGAAGGAATTTGGGAGGAACGCTGAAGAAAGTACTAACAATTAGTTATGAGAACAGTGATAATTGCTCCATCTTAGTATTACTTTCAGTTGAAGTTGCTGTAACAGGGTGTTTGTTTTTATTTGAAGACTTCTTACCCCATCCCTCTTTCGCCGCGTGTTTGACTACACGAGAACGAATATCAGCAGCCAGGGTTTCATAATCAGAGCGGATTTTGTCATACGAAACCGGAGTTGTACCAATCTTCTCCCACAGGTTTTCGTAGTTAAAATTGTTGAAAGGTCTGTGTCTGAAAAGGGCATCATAACTTGCCCAGAGATAAACATCTGTCCATTGGGATGATAGCGGCGCTTCAAAAGCAAATGGCATCATCAGTGCAACAACTTCGCTGCTAGAGCCAAGTTTACCTACTTCTCCCTTGTCTATCTCTTGTAAAGCTGCATTTAATCTATCAACTGCGATCGCGCGCCAAACCCAAGTGGGAATTGACTGTTGCCAGCCGTTCTGCTGAGTGACAATTGGCCCGGCGATGTATTGAACAATTTCACGGCTTGCTCCTGCTAGATCGAGTAGGCTGGCTGTTACAGTTTTGTTAATCCCTTGGCTGGTTAGTAGTTGAAGTATCTTTCTAGTGCTAGGGTTTAATATTTCGCTAGTTTTTTGGTTTTTACTGTTGCGGATGGTTTCTTCGACATCGAATAAGCTGTGCTGCTGGTTCATATCTTTTATGTGTAAACAAATACTGCCAGCTAGAAATACTTCTAACTGGCAGTGCTTTTTGATAATGAGTGTGTTTTGTTATGGCAGAAGTAGGCTATCCCAAACATTTCTGGGCGTAACGTGATGCAGCAATTGCTTTCTTGCTTGAGTGAATTTAGCTAGTAGCTTAGTACTTTTTAATTTCTGCCACCAGTTGTATTGCAGGTAAGTAAGCAACCATAACTGCGTTTGGTGATTCCAGCTTGAGATGGAGTTACTCAAACTGAGTGCCTTGAGGATATCGTCAGGAGGTACTTCGAGTTGACTTGTGATTTCTGTTGATATTGAAGCTAACATTGTCATGTTGGCGATCGCTTGACCAGGACTGCCGGAACTGATAGCTAATATTTTTTCTGTTACCTCAATTTGTTGGTCTTTAAGGACAGAAATAATCTCCTTGTCACTTAACCTATGGAAAGGTATTATTTGACACCTACTCTTGATAGTGGGTAATAGCTTTTGAGGATAGTATGATATCAGAATCAACGTTCCAGTTTTAGGTTCTTCCAGCGTCTTGAGAAGTTTGTTAGCGGCAGTAGGGTTGAGCATATCTGCTTCGTGGATAATCACCACCTTTTGCTTGCCCTCGACTGCACTAGTTGAGAGAAATTCAATTACCTCACGCACCTGTTCTACTCGGATAGCAGGGACACTTTTCTGCTGGGAGGTGTTTTCGGTATAGGTTGGTTTGATTTGTAAGATGTCTAGATGTTTAGATTCTCCTGCGATCGCGGAGCGACTTCCTTTTGAGAGTATCGCATTTGCGAACGCCAGAGCAGTTTTTCCTTTGCCCACTCCCTCAACTTCGCTGCTAAATAGGTATGCGGGAGCAATTTGATTACGTTCGATTGCTTCAGTTAGTAAAAGTTTGGCGGTATGCTGTCCGATGATTTCTGTAAATAAGTCGTTTTTCATATCGTGCAAATTTCGATAATTCGGCTAGTTAAATTGTTAGTACCGCTTTTGAGTTCCGTTTCGAGTTGTAAAAGTAAGGTAAGGCTGTTTTTTAGTTTTTGAACGCCTACAAACTTGATTTCATCTTTGAGGTAATACAATCTTTTAGGGTTTTTCAATTCGGCTATTTCTGCAATATTCATGTCAGACAATTTAGCTTCTGCACCAGCTTTAGTTATTAGCCAAGTGCGAAAAACTGACGTAAGAGTCGCTACTATTTTGAGTGGATGTTCATTATTATCTAGTAGTTTATCCACCTGCGCTATTGCCAAGTTTGAATGATTCCTTAACATAGCCATAGTAAGCTTTTGGTAGTCAGTATTGTGATTACTAACTAATTGTTTTATCTCCTCAAGGGAAATAATTTTTTCACTTGCATAGACAGCAAGTTTAGCAAATTCGCTATCGGCTCGTGCAGTGTTATTACCAATTGCTTCGACTAGATAATCAGTTACATCCGGTGTAAGTTTAACTTGATGGATAGCTGCATACTTCCCTATCAAACTAACTATCCCCTTTTTATCCCAACAAGGAACGAGAGGAAACTCTTCTTGTTGAGCATATTTTAGGATAGTTTTGACTACTGTTCTGCGGGAATCTGGCTTTTTGCTACTAGTAATTAAAAGAATGTTACTTGCAGGTATTCGAGAAAGTTGATTTTCAAGTTCTTGGTAATTATCCTCATTTGATAAACTTCCAATTAAATGATCGCTATCTGTATGAACAATTTTATTACCCTCTCCAAAGGGTAACGTCATAACCTCAGTAAAAACCTTGGCAGCAATATTTTTCTCATTTCCAAATAGCTTGATGTAGTTGAAATCTTTCCATTCAGCATGAACATTTTGATTCACCAAATGGTTAATTTTTTGATTGAGCGAATAGGTATCTTCGCCGTAGTATAGGTATACTGGCATCACAGATTAGATAAACATCTAATTATCATGCGTTAGTTATAAGCAGTGGGTGAACTACCCCGCCTTGGCTTCGCCTGAAGGCGGGGCTTCTGTACTCACAGGAGAATGCCTTAGTTTAGACTTTCGTCCAAGCTTTGGTCTTACTTCTCCTCCTACAGCAGAGACGGCTGAACCTTCCGCCTTTAGCATTCTGATTCCTTCTGCTCGTATGTTGTGACTAGCGTTTTCATCACGATCATGGTAAGTTTTGCAATTAGGACAATCCCACTCTCTAACATCTAGTGGCATCTCACCTATCTGATAAAAACAAACATGGCAGAGTTTTGAACTAGGGAACCATCTATCAATTTCTACTAGTTTCCCGCCTTTGCGTTCTAGTTTATAAGATAGAAAGTTAGTGAACATGCCCCATCCGCAATCAGATATTGCTTTCGCCAAATTGTGATTACGAACCATACCTTTGATATGAAGATTTTCTACTATAACAGCTTGGCTATCGCTGACTAACTTGTAACTAAGTTTATGCAAAAAATCTTGCCGTGAGTTACTAACTCGTTCGTACACTTTGGCAACAAGTTTTCTATATTTATTTCTTGATTTGCTTCCTTTTACTTTACGTGATAGTTTCCGTTGCTTAAGTTTGAGTTTTTTTTCGTGCTTTGCAATATGTTTAGGATTGTCATACTTAGAAACTTTCTTGCCATCACTTACGACAGCAAAGTGTTTCAGACCTAAATCAATTCCGTAGATTTTACCTTCTGAGGTTGATGGTTTATCTCCTTCTATCTCAGTCAATATAGATGCAAGATACTTGCCGGATGGAGTCTTGCTAACTGTAACAGTCTTAATTTTCCCCTCAATTGGTCGATGTATTTTGGCTTTGATTATCCCTATGTTACCGGGAAGTTTAACGTCACCATCTACAATTTTGACATTCTGAGGGTACTGGACAGACTGTTTTCCATGCTTGGATTTGAATTTAGGGAATCCAGCACGTTTTTCAAAGAAGTTCTTGTATGCAGTAGTTAGGTTGAGCGTAGTAGCTTGTAAAACTTGGCTATAGCAATCAGCTAACCACTTTGTATCTTCTGCTTTTTTGAGTTGTGGTAAAAGTGAATTGAGTGCTACTTGCCCAAGTCCTTTACCCGTTTCTTTGTAAGTCTCAATTGACTTATTTAGCGCAAAGTTCCACCACCATCTTGCACACCCAAATGTTTGTGCCAATAGTATTTCTTGCTCTTTTGTTGGATATAAACGGACTTGAATAGCTTTGTGCAACACTCAATATCACCTTCTTTATTTGCATATTTTACTATGAAATACATTTTCCAGTAAACAAATAAAACAAAATAATTGATAACTCCTCAACCACCCCACTTCTTAATCAACCTGTAGTTGATATTAGTCGGGGATGGCATCGTTGTTGTCCGGCTATCCATCCCCTCCCTGTCTACCCTTCTCCTTCGGAGACGCTACGCGAACGGGAACGCAAAGCGCGAACGGCTGAGGAAGGGAAATTCCGCCGAATTTGGTTAAAAGAAGAGTTAGTATTAACTCTTTCTGCTTGCTTGGTATTTATTATGTGTGACCAGTAAACACTTACTTAAGTTTGTACTGGTTGTACGAAATTTTGAATTGAGTCTTTATCAATATGGTTATCTACTGGTTTATTACCCAAGTATTTGCGCCAAGAATCTAACTGTTGAAGATACTATATTACTCCACTAGAACCAGCTACCTCGTATAGTGTAATAGCTGTTTCCCATTCCTTTAAGCTGGCTTGTTTCTCTGAGAGAATTTTGACTATGGCTTCGGGAAGTTTAGTGTCTTTACCAGTGCCTAAATTTAGGTGTGGTGTGTTTTCTAGTAATATTTCTTGTCCAGATAGAGTAACACCATCATCTTTTATATTTGTAGGATGAAGTTGAACACTAGTCTCTGATAAAGGAAGAGTATATTGAAGAAATTTTTTAACTTCTTTGGTTTTAGTATTTCTCCTTTTTGGTTTAATGATAACTGGGTTGTTTGGTTCTGTAACTTCGTAACATTGGGGGAGTTCTAGAGAGAGTTGGCCTGTTAAGTGCCATGATGCACTTCGTTTTTCTGGTGGGGTAATGCGATAAGAAAACTCAGCTGTTTTCCTAGGGTCGCCAGACTTTCTTAGTTTGACCCACATGTTGTAGCTGATAATTCCTTGAATGTAAGTTTTTGGGTCTAATATTACTGGGTTTGTGTTTTCCCACCACTCAATTTGAACTACGCGATCGCCATCCAATTCGTAGATAGTTCTAACTCTGGCATTAGGATGAGACGAAAGGAATGAGTTTACCCAAGCCCTTTGTTTTTTATTGAGCCTGGGCTTGCGAGAAGAGGATTTATTTTTCATTAGTTACAGACAAGTGAGAATGTATGAATTTGAAAAACCTTTATATTTAATGCCTTCAAAATTTACCTAAAATCTCAACTTTGTTCATTTAGAAAAGAGATAACTGACGTTTGTTACTTTCTAGTGTTGTAGGAGCAGCTATTTTGAGAATTTCTTCTCGCCTTTTTTCAATAAGGTGAAGATAGTATTGACGTGAATAATTCTCATTACTACTGATATTAGTTATGCCAATAATTCCGTAATAGTAAGTGACTACATCTCCAGGTTTCCCTAGTTTGAGGATTTCTTTTTCGCTCTCTTTAATCTTGCGTGTGATTGCAAGTTTTTCTTTTGGATATTCCCTTGATAAAATTTGGGATTTGATGTGTGCATAATAATCTTCTGCTACTGATACATTTTGAATTAGCAGGGTTAAATACTCAATAGAAAACTCTTTCTCCAGTTGAGAGCGATCGCGGTTGCGCCAGTTGCCTTTAGTGATAATTTTCCCGTCTGGAAGCCATAAAAGGTAATTTTTGGTTCCCCGTTCGGGGATAAACATAGCGTCAGCGATAAACTCTAGCTTGACAGTTATCCCTTTAGGCAATTGAGATTGAAGTAAACTACGTACCTCCTCTGGGTTCGGATGTGTGAAAAACACTCCATCAGTGTCAACTTCCACAGGAGTACCACCGTGCCGAGTGATAATTTCGATCATTAGCTTGAGTACTTTTCGACTGTAGGCTGTAACTAATGCAGCAGCCTCCATATCATTGAAGGCGAGTTCAGAGGTACCGAAGAATCCAAACTCGGAGTTAGCTAAAACCTTGACGGATTCTCTTTTTTCCTTGGCAGCAATATCTCCAGCAGATGCAAGTTGTTCCAACCTAAATTTTTCATTCACCAAATATTGCAGGATACTTAGCCCAATACGTTCTGTATCTTTAATTGAGCAAATACCTTTGTCTAGCATTGCCCAAGGGTGCATTGAGCTAATATCTGCATATCCAACCCTTCTATACAGTCCAGGAATAGAGTAAGCCATTCCTCCTTGAAATTTGTACTTGCGATCGGGTTTTGGTTTATAGCCTGGATAATGATGCTCAAATATTCGCTCCCATTTAGTACCATTACCAGCAAGTGTTAGCTGCTGGAGATTCATTTCCGGTACAATTAGTGCTTCATAATAGTATGAGGGTACAAGACTATTCGCAATTAGCCGGGTGTCTTCGAGGTCGTAAATAAGATACTCTTTTAGGCGTTTCCATCCCTTACTGTTGGGGCCATCTTTCCAACAACCGAGGATTTCTTCATAGGGAAGAACTAGCCTAGTGTTCTGGCGCAGTCCCATGTCCAATACAGCTTTTTTGAGCGATCTGCCGTTAGTTAGCTTTTTGGCTATGAAATCCCACCTCAGAATGCAGATATAAATGTCTACGTGTTGGCTATTTCGGATGAATACCTCCTGAATTTTTAGTGGCTCACCCCGTACTTGGGCGGTACGAATAGTCCGAGATTTAGATGCAACTTGAAATGGGTGTTTTATACCGTGCAAGTTGCATCGAGTAATAATAAATGGAATATCAAATGCCATCCCGTTATATGTGAAAATTACATCTGGATTTCTTTTACTGAGATGGTTGATAAATTTGGTCAGTATTTTAGCTTCTGAGATATCCATGAAAATAGTAGAATATCCCCTTGAATCCATACAGCCAATAGCATAAATCCGGCTTTCAAATGGGTTTATTCCTGCCGTTTCGATATCAACAAATATTTGTGAAAGTTCCTGATACGGCTTGAGTTGTATTTTGGGCTGCCAAGGTTTTATTGGAGTAGGGTCTTTCCAATAAATGTTTAGTTTGTCTTCATCGACAACGATTATCCCTCTAGATTTCTTCACAAAATCTCTGTGGTTATAATTCATTAATTAGAAATTTTTCTAATGGTAAATGAGGTTTTTTTTGAGTCAAGGATGTATTGTGATGCTTGAGGATATTGCTCTCACGGGCGCGTTTTTCGCTCCCGCAAAATATGCAAGAAACACATTCCAATTCAAAACCAAACTCTTAACTTCTAACTCAGCACTCAGCACTCAGTACTCAGCCATCGGTAAGAGGTTAGAGTGATTGCACTTTTGTCAAGAGGGTGCAGGAAAAGGG
>NZ_CAWUDO010000152.1:0-14265 GCF_963920935.1 Nostoc sp. CCY 9925
TTTTTCTTTCCCCCTTTCCCCTTCCCCTTTTCCCCTTAACCGACAAGTATTGATTTAGTTAGTTGTCATTTGTCATTTGATTTAGCAATAATAAAGCCCTCCTGTTAGAGAGGGCTTTTCTTTTAGGCATAGTAGCCGTAGGTTAGGTTGCAATATCCTTGGTGTTAGGCTAAAACTCTTTGTCAAAATCAATTTTTTTAAAGTAGACGCAAAACGACTGATGTATTCTTCTCCTTGGTTTGTGAAAAATTGGGTAGGGGCATACAGCTGTACGCCCCTACAACCTATTTATGACAAAGATTTTCGCAAATGCTATCAGTTATGATTAAAATCTCTGTGCGTTAGAGTCTCCCCACGTCCCCGCACTCCTATTTTTCTATATATCTTTTCACCTTTGATTATCTCTTCATATTGCTGCTCATAGGGAGTAAATCTTATAGATTCTTGTCTTCCTAAACCCAAGATCCCAAAGGTACAAAGGCTATTATAAAACAGTTCATGTACCCGCTTTTGAAGTATCTGGTTGAAATATATCAAGACGTTACGACAAAGGATGACATTAAACTCATTAAAAGAACTATCTGTTGCTAGATTATGCTGGGCAAAAACAATATTTTCTCTTAAGGATGCTCGAAAAATAGCGTTGTCATAAGCTGCCGTATAATATTCGGAAAAAGACCTTTTACCACCCGCTTTTAGGTAAAGATGAGTATATTCCTGCATTAATTTTAGGGAAAAAATACCACTTTTGGCATTTTGTAATACTTTCTCGTTGGTATCAGTTGCATATATGCGGCACCGGTGATAAAGCCCTTCTTCTTCTAGTAGAATTGCCATTGAATAGACTTCTTCACCTGTAGAGCATCCAGCGTGCCAAATGCGAATAAATGGATAGGTTTGCAAGAACGGGATAACTTGAGTTCTAAAGGTATTGTAAAAGCTGGGATCGCGAAACATTGATGTGACATTTACTGTCAAAGCCAGCAAAAATCTTTCTAAATAGTTACTGTTGTGCAGTAACCGCTCTTGCAAAGCTGAAATATTAGCTAACCCCTCTAAATGCATAAAGCTGAGAATACGGCGCTTAATTGAGGAAAGAGCGTAATTCCGGAAGTCATAACCATAGTACTGATACAGCCCTTCCAAAAGTAAATGTATTTCGATGTCCTGCAAGCTAGGTTTGGGCAAAGTCATAATAATTCACAATTAATAATTACTAATTCATAAGTATTACCCCACCCATGAATAGAGCTGTTGAAATAACGCTTCTGCAATTTAGGTCATTTCCATGATTAATATTTGAGGCTGGTAGGGTTTTGATAACCCAAGCGAATCTTACGCCGAAAAGAGCTTGCTCGATTAATTAAATTTGAAATTTGATAATGGTGCTAATTTTGGACTTCAGTTTAACCAAGTGGCTGTTACTCCTAAAACAGCGATCGCAATTATTGAAATACCAGCTAGCAATCTGACTTGGTGACGCAGATTTTTAATCTCTTGGCTCAGACTTTCAGTCTGTAGTGTGGAATACGGTTGAACTGGTGCAACTTCGATCGCTACTTCTTTGGGTTTAGCTGGGGTAGTTCCAAAAGTGACTTGAGAATGTAACCAATCAGCAATCAGTTGCGGACAGTTCTTTTTAAACCAATTGAATGCCAAGGTTCTAAAAACTGGTTTGGACATACGGGCAATTAATTTCATCAACCTGTTTACAGGTTTGACGGGAAGCTTTTGGTTAATCAGGTTAACTGAGCCAACATCATACAGACAATCCAGAATTAATTTTACAGTGGCTTCTTCACTGTTAATTAGGTTTTGGAGTAATAGCAGAACATCATGCATACGTTCTGCTTCAATATATTTTTCTGCCAATATTTCTGGAGGAATGACTGATGTATTGAGGGAGTTTTGTCTTACTATTGTCATATTGGAAACATAACAGGTATGTTAATGTAAGTACACCTATCCACCGAGAGAAAGATCTTTTATCTAGAGAAATAACCGAAAAAGTTGCATGAAACAGAGGTATTTCCTGCAAAGACAGAAGTTCTATAGCTTATTTTATTACTGAAGTGAATTTCCTGTCATTGATATTGTTTTGACAAAAGAATGGGGAGTGGGTATGGGGCAAGGGGCATGGGGCAAAAGGCAAGGGGCAAGGGGCAAGGGGCAAAGGGCAAGGGGCAAGGGGCAAAGGGTAAACGAAAGATCCCTCCTTTTCCCTTTTCCCTTAGCGAAGCCATCTCCCCAGTCCCCAGTCCCCAGTCACCAGTCCCTTACCGATACAGCCAAACCCGCAGGAGTGAAAGCAGTTGTTCGGTATCTACTGGTTTGGTGATATAGTCAGAAGCCCCGGCGTCGATGCATTTTTCACGATCGCCTGGCATGGCTTTGGCGGTTAAAGCAATGATTGGTAGTGAGCGAAATTGTGGTTGCTGGCGGATGGCGCGGGTGGTTTCGTAACCGTCCATTTCTGGCATCATGATGTCCATCAAAACTATGTTGATGTCGGGATTCGCTTGCAGCTTCTCAATGCCGTCTCTGCCATTTTCGGCAAACTCTACTTGCATGTGATAGCTTTCTAAAAAGCTGGTAATGGCGAAGATATTTCGCAGGTCATCATCGACAATCAAAATTTTCCGATTGGCCAGCACTGGGTCGGTTTGGTGTAGCTGTTCGAGAATTTGCCGCTTTGGTGCTGGTAGATTTGCCTGGACGCGATGCAAAAATAAGGCAGTTTCGTCTAACAGCCGTTCTGGTGATCGCACATTTTTAATAATAATTGTCTCTGCTAGCCCCCGCAGTTGGGTTTCTTCTTGGCGGCTGAGTTCTTTGCCTGTGTAAACAATAATTGGGAGTTTCGTCAGCCTGGGTTCTAGCTTGATCTGCTCAATCAGTGCAAAACCAGTCATATCAGGCAGACCTAAATCCAGTACCATACAATCAAAGTGCTGCGATCGCAATATCTGGAGTGCTTCTGCCCCCGTACCCACTGCTGTACTGTGGACATCGCCATTACCAATGAGTTCGATAATACTTTGGGCTTGTCTGGGGTCATCTTCTACGATTAAAAGATTTTTTACCTGACGCTCAATAAAACTTTTAATCTCGGTCAATACTTCATTTAAAGCTTCTGGAGAAACGGGTTTTTGCAAGTAAGTAATTGCTCCTAGCTTTAACCCCCGTTGCTGTCTTTCGTCTACAGAAAGTATATGTACTGGGATGTGTCTGGTGACTGGGTTATGCTTGAGACGATCTAGCACTGTCCAACCATCCATCTCTGGCATGTGGATATCTAGCATAATGGCATTTGGCTCGAATTGTTGCGCTAGTGCTAGACCTTGTTTGCTCTGTAAGGCAACGATTCCTTTAAAGCCCTGCTGACGTGCCATGTCTAGTAAGATGCGGGCGAATTTATCATCATCCTCGATAATCAACAAAACGCGATCGCCTGATTCAATTGTTAGCCGGTCATCTGGGATTTCGTTGATGGTGGCAACCATTTTCGGTGCTGAAGAAATTTCCCCAGAGGTACTTCGGCTTTCAACCGTCACGACTTTTGAGATGGGTGGCGCTAATGTAGTCGCAATATTTTTAGCTTTTTCTCCCTTGACTTCAAAGTCAACTTGTGCTTTTTGTTGCTTTCCCTTCAGCGGTAAGTAGAGAGTAAAAGTACTTCCCTGGTCTGGCTGGCTGATTAGTTCAATCCCTCCCCCCAAAAGTTGAGCTAGTTCGCGGCTGATGGACAAGCCCAAGCCAGTTCCGCCATACCTGCGGCTAGTTGTGCCGTCTGCTTGCTGAAATGCCTCGAAAATAATTCTCTGCTTCTCGGCTGGAATGCCAATGCCCGTATCGCTGACTGCGAAAGCAATCATCGGACGCTCGGCTGGGGCTGTTTCAGTTACCATGCTAATTTGTAACTTGACGCCTCCTTGTTCGGTAAACTTAAAGGCGTTAGCTAAGAGATTTTTTAATACTTGTTGCAGGCGCTTGGAGTCGGTAGAAATAGCTGGGGGTAATTTGTCGTCTAGTTCAATGGCGAAACTCAGTTTTTGATTCTCGGCAACTTGACGGAAAGTTTGCTCTACAGATGTCCGCAAATCCGCAAAGGCGATTTGCTCAATATCTAGAGACATGGTACCCGACTCTATTTTTGCCAAATCTAAAATGTCATTAATTAATTCTAGTAAATCAGTTCCAGCAGAGTAGATTGTCCGACTGTACTCTACTTGTTTCTCAGTTAAGTTATTCAGAGAGTTATCTGATAGCAGCCTTGCTAAAATTAACAAGCTATTTAGCGGTGTCCGTAACTCGTGGGACATGTTCGCCAAAAATTCTGATTTGTATTTGGAAGATAACGCCAGTTGCTCGGCTTTTTGTTCTAATGACTGCCTAGATTGCTCAATTTCCCGGTTTTTGCGGGCAACTTCCTGATTTTGGATTTCTAACAGTTCTGCTTTTTCTTCTAGTTCTTCGTTGAGTTGCTGTAATTCTTCGTTAGACTGCTTGACAAGGAATTGTGATTCTTGCAATTCGTGGGCTTGTTCTTCTAGCAGTTGATTGCTTTGTTGTAGTTCTTCTTGCTGGCTTTGCAGTTCTTCTGTTAAAGCAACAGATTCGGCAAGTAGTTCCTGAGTTTGCAATTGTGAGGCGATGTTATTTAAAAACACACCCAAAATTTCAGTCAATTGCTCTAGAAATGTCAGGTGTAAGTCGTTAAAAGGCGCAAAAGAAGCAAGTTCAATTACGGCATTTACCTGGCCTTCAAATAGTATGGGCAATACAATAATATTTAGTGGTGGAGCTTCTCCTAAGCCGGAACTGATGCGGATGTAATCACTGGGAACTCCGGTTAAGAGGATTCTTTGTTTTTCTAGGGCGCATTGTCCCACCAATCCCTCGCCGAAGCGAAACTGATTTGCTAAGTTTTTACGCTGTTTGTAAGCATAACTACCCAACAATTTCAGCACTGGCTCGTCGTTTATTGAGTCCATTAGATAAAAAACGCCAGCAGATGCGCCAACCAGGGGAGCTAGATTCGACAAGATTGTGCGAGACACACTTTCTAGATTTCGCTGCCCTTGGAGCATTTGGGTAAATTCAGCCAAGTTGGACTTAAGCCAGTTTTGCTCGTCATTTTTTTGAGTTGTGTATCGCAGATTCACAATCATCTGGTTGAAGGTTCGCTTCAGGACGCCAATTTCGTCGTGGCGATCGCTATCTGGTAAATTTACCGATAAATCCCCATCAGCTACCCTTTCAACTAAATCAGAAACTCGCTTGAGCGGTAGTGAAATGTGTCTGGTGAGGATAATTCCAATCAAAACCAAGATTGCAGCAAATAAAGGAATACTATATGCAATAGTGGCGAGCGTTTGGTGAGCAGCTGCCTGTGCCCGCTCAGAACGCCGCTTGAGAAGTACATTTTCCTCATTTTTCATCGCCTGGAGCAGTTTCTGGATCTGATCCATCAGCCGCTTACCCTCGTCTGTGATAATAGCTTGCTGGGCAATTTCTAAGCCCTGACTCCGCCGTAGATCGATGACATTTTTCATTACAGCCATTCTCTCGGTTAGGAGTGGCTCTAACATCTCAAGCCGATTTTGTTGGTTGGGGTTATCTGCTGTTAACTTCTGAAGTTCCTTAAATTTTTGGATGAGCGATTGCATGGTAGCGTTATAAGGCTCTAAATAACGCTGTTCTCCAGTAATAATGTAACCACGTTGACCAGTCTCAGCATTTGTCAATTGCAAGTTAAGTTCTTCAATCTGACTTAATACCTGATAGGTGTGGTTTTCTTGGCGCGATGTTTGAATTAACTCATTGGTGCTTTGGTAGGAGATTAAACCAATTGAGGTCAGAATTGCTAAGCTTAATGTAAAACCTGCCCCAATTTTGGTTCCAATCTTCAAACGGTTCAACATTTTTCAGACAGTTAATTTGAGTTTTTTCTGTTGTAGTAGAAGTATTTTGCTCGCCTTTCAGCTATTTAAATAGTGAAAGTGGCTGGGGGTTATTTGAATTAAAATATGTCGGTTTCTTGGAAATCATCATATATATTAATTTTTATACTTTTTTATACTTTTTATATATTTATATTAAAAATTGAGCATCAAGATTTTAACATAATAGTACCATTAAGCCTGGGGATAGTATAACTTATTTCAAAAGAAGCAACCACCTGATTTTCTAATTAAATCTCGCGGTGGATAATGAAATACTTATTTTGCGAGTATAAATTGAATATCTAATTTAATCTAAAAAGGTGATTTTTATGAGTGCAGTAATTGAGCTATCAAGACCAAAATTTTGTAGAGGACAAAAGGTAGAATTTATAGGCGGATTAGGAACCATAATACAATGTTGCCGTAACTCGGGAAATTGGTCGTATATTGTAGAAATGGAAATGGGCACAGAACCAGAAATGGGCAGGATTGGTTGTGAAACTACTATTTTACTATTTGAAACAGATATTATCTTACTCGAAGACTACGCTCTTGCAGCTTAGGATTTTAGGAGCGGATTATCGTTTTGCAAGGCTCAAATCCCCGACTTACCTGAGAAGTCGGGGATCTAGATAGATTAAATTTGGCATTGAGCTAGAGGTTACTAATCACCTGGCGATCGCTTGTAATTTGCTGCACTGCGGATCGATTATAAATCCGAAAATGTTGAATCTTGTTACTCTCTAAAATAGCTCTTGCACCTGCCATATAGATATCAGTAGCATTTAGAAATACAATAAAATTGCCAAGATTCAGCTGATGTTCATAATATTTGACTAAATCTTCAGGAACTCCTAAAGGATAATAGTTACCTTTAGTAATTACCGAGACTTGACTCATAGGAAAGCCAGCTTTTTGGAGTTCTGTAAGTGCTGTTTCTACATCTTGCTGTCGAGAAAAAACACCAATTCCATGTTTATAGCGACTTTTGGGGGATAAATATGGCTGATAAATACCCAGATGTTGAATGCTATGGCGATTAAAAATCCTCTGAGCAAAACGAATTTCGATTTCTATAGCGGTTACGATCGCCAAATAGTAACCTTGAAAGACTAAATCGCTATAAACCTGTGCTTGGTCTTCAGGAATTCCCAAAGGTAGTAACGCACCAGCCAAACTACCTGCGGCAACACCGATCGCACCACCTGTTATGGTGGTAGCGATCGCTTTTGCTTCTACTCCAGCTAAAATGACTAGGCCCATACCAGGAATTGCCAACTGACTTATACAGCTAACAAGACCGCCTAAAGTACCACCAGTAAATTCCTCAAATGTATTGCCAGTGTCCTCTTTATCCTTAACACTAGCAATATCACTTTGTTCTTCTGCCTTGCGTGCAATTACAGAAACTTTGTGCATTGGGAAGTTCGCAGCTTGTAGTTCCTGAAGTGCCAATTCTGCTTCTGAACATTTAGCGAAAATTCCTATAAATTTTCGCTCTTTTTCTAATGTCATTTTATCTGCTTTGACTCAAAGTGATTCCCAAAATTGTTAACTAAGCTCAGACAATTACACAGCGCTACGAGTTAGTAATCCCCAAAGGAAAATCAATAGCATTGCGCCAAGAACAGCAAATAAAATGCTTCCAAGTGATAAAGCTCCTACAGATGCGGCCGCCGCTGAACCACTTCCTAACAATACTTGGCCTAAATAACCCCCAACTACTGCTCCGAGAATTCCTAACACAATGGTAGAAAGAATACCACCACCTTGGGTTCCTGGATAGAAGAACTTAGCTAAAGCACCTGCAATTAAACCCAAAACCAGCCAAGCAATGATATTACCCATAATGTTTCTCCCTGTGAAAATGTTCTTTTTTTGACTATTTCATATTAAAATTTTTCTGATAAATTGCCGATCTATCCAGAGAACTAATATCGAAAATCTTGAGGCATTATTTGATGTTCGCAAGGCTCAGATACCCGACTTATCAAAGAAGTCGGGTATTTAGTTCTTCGTTAATAAAGCCATACTTAACTTATTCGTGAAAAACTAGCTGCTTAGGTTGGAGTGAGGAACGTAGACACCCACAGAACAGGTTAAGACATGACTTTTAACATCATTTGCAAAGATTAACGCCAAACCTAACCCTCCCGCCTCCTCCCCTACTTACGGACTTGCAAATAAAAAAATAATTAATCCCTTTGGGAGGCAGGGGGAGAAAAAATCAGTCGTAATTGATAAACCTAACATTAAAAGTTAGTCCTTAGCTTCTGACACGATAAGCCGAATCCAAAATCCATAGCAGTTAAAACATGGTTTGGGATAAGTAGAAGGCAGGAGGCAGGAGGCAGAAGGCAGAAGGTAAAACCCTCAACAGTAAAAGGTTTCGCTGGTTTGGATTTTACATTTAATTATGTCCGCCTACTTATCAAGCGATCGTAAATTGACATGAAGAGACTTTTAAGCCTTTTGCCTACTGCCTTTTGCCTATTGCCTCTTCCCTATTGCCTCTTCCCTACTATAAAGTCCTATGATTTCATCTCCAGATAGAGCAATTGAAGTATTCCTTTCTATCTTCCGGGTATTACTTTAATTCTCTTCAGATGAAGTCAACTTTTAAATAAGTCTACAGAACGATTAAAAATCTTTTTAATAAAAACATCTAGAGATAGAAGTATTTCTTTTTTTAAAGAAGTATTCTATAAACATTGCAGCCCAGGTTTGGTAAGCAATAACTAATAAATAGCTAACAAATTTAGGAGTAAATTATGAGTCTTGAAGATAGAGCAAAAGCTGTTGCTAAAAATATCGAAGGTAAAGCTCAAGAAATAATTGGCGATGTCACTGGCAACCCTGATGATAAGGCTGAAGGCCAAGCTAAGCAAGCAGAATCACAGGTTCGTCATACAGTTGAAAATGTCAAAGATGAAGTTAAGAAAGCTGTAGAGTAAACTTAAGTTTATCTTGGCAGAAAGTTAAAGTAAAATCATAATTTACTAAACCTTCTCCTTACTTTTATAGCCGTAGTCACACAGGTTAGGACATTTTGAAAGCATGGAAGCTAGGAATAGTAATACTTTTACCTCCTGCCTCCTGCCTCCTGCCTTCTGCCTCCTGCTATAGTTTTTCTGTATCTATGTTGAACTCAGTTGTAATCCAGTGGCTTGCAACTGAGCCGACTAAAAAATCGAAAGCTCAAAACCCAATTTTGATAACACGGCTGCCAAAATAATTTTTTAGGCCATCCTTGAATTTTTGTTGAAAGGTGCTAACTCATGATTAATCTATTATTTACTTATCTTTTAACAGACATATCTGTTGCGTCAGAAGCTAGTTCTAGTTACTCTGCTGTATTGACCGGATTATTTGTAGTCGGCTTTATTGCTGCTGTGAGCATAGGATCTATTGCTTGGTATAACTCCAAACGTCCTGTAGGGTGGGAAGATAAAGAGCGTCCCGATGTTGTTCCAGAAGTAGATAAGTAATCAAATTTTTGCCTACCTCCTCCTAAGTCTAAGTGTTTTTAGTGTTCATGGATTTTACCAATGAACACTATTTTATTTGTGATAATACTTTGATTTCGTTCAATTTTGCGGTCTACGATTTCAGATTGCCAATACGTTGTCAGTGTGGTAGGGGATGCGACTTTATTTAACCGTAATTCCCAGTGCTGATTCTAAGAGTAAAGCATAAGCGAGGATTTGCAGGCGATCGCTTTGGCAAGCTTGGGTTTGCTTATTCTCATCTTTGTAGAAATTTCTTGGTATACGAAAGTTTGCATATATGTCTGTAAGGTAATTGTGTTTTAGCACCTTACAACATCAAAGAAAATAGAATTTTGGACTTAGATTAAAGGATTCCAGCTTGTTGAAAAATATCTTGGGGTGTAAATAGAATTCCTTCTAATAAAGAATCAGCTAAATTAGCGTTACCTCTTTTTGTCTGTGGTGGTGTATTAGGATAGAAAATTGTTACTGTCTTTGCTCGTGTATCAATCACCCAAACACAAGAAACACCAGCTTTCAGATAATCAGTTGCTTTTTCGGCAATTTCGCCAAAAGTTTGACCGGGCGAAATAATTTCGATGACTAATTCCGGTGCAACAGGGCAAGCTTCATCTAATAGCCAGTCAGCAGGAAGACGTTGATATGAAACATAAGTCAAATCTGGTACGGGCATCCAATCTTGAGTTTGCAGTTTTAATTTAATAGCCCATTCAACTACTATACGACCTTGATTGTGAAAGCATTGGTCTAGGAGAAGAAGTAAAGTTTTTTGAACTGTCGAATGAAAAAATTTTGGTGACATTTCATCGTTTTTATATTTGGGTATAGCTTCACCGTTCACAAACTCGTATGTAATATCATCTTCGGGGAGTGCGAGAAATTCTTCTAGGGTTAGGCGTTGATTAGAAGACTGAACCATAGGTGTTGTATGGTAAAAGAGGGTTACTTTTAGTTTAGGCGATCGCGCGAAAAAGCCAAGTCACTACGAATTGTCTGCTCACTAACCTCTAACTCTTTAGAAAGGCTAAGAGTTGCTGGGCGTTGCCTAATTCTTAGCAATGAATCTGTTGCAATAGTCTAAATGACGAGAGATATATTTCGCTAGACTCTGAATTAGCTGATTTGAGAAAGACTACCCGACAAAATCGTTTTCCGGCCTCAGACGAAAATAAAAGACCTTCTAGTTTTCGTCAGCCACAGGTAGACGTATAGTAAATGTACTACCTTGCCCTGGCTCAGATGTGACATCAATTGTGCCTTGATGTGCTTCAATAATGCAACGAGATAGATATAGTCCTAAACCACTACCCGAACGTTGGTGTTTACCTTGGCGAAATCGCTCGAATAATATTGCTTGGTCTTGTTTAGAAATTCCTGGACCTGTGTCTTGGATATTAATATTTATATCTGTCAAATTAAGATAGCAGTGAATATTTACAGAACCCTTGTCTGTAAATTTGATGGCGTTACCGATGATGTTTGTCAAAACTCGCCGCAGTTCTACGCGATCGCCCATCACCGTACTTATAGTTTCACCTCTATCAATGTTGACAGCTAACCCTTTTTCTTCAGCTAAGGGAGTTAATTCTTGGGTAACTTCACTAACTAATTCCTGAATATTACAAGAAGAAATTTTTAGAGTTTTACACCCTGCTTCATGACGATAAACTTCTAACAAAGTATTTACCATTTCTAGCAGGTCTTGGTTACTGCCAATCATGGTATTAATTATTTCTTGCAATTGTGGCGAAACATCGCAAAACCTACCTTCTAGCAATAATTTTAAAATTCGGTTGGAGGCTACAAGCGGTATACGTAAATCGTGAGTAAAACGTGAGACAAAATCTGCCCGCAAATTAGCCATTTGATCTCGTTCGTCAATGCTATGCTTGAGGCGTAGGAGCGATCGCACTCGTGCATCTAGTTCATCTGGGTCGAATGGTTTACGAATGAAGTCATCTGCACCAGCATCAAGTCCCTGCACAACGCTGGATTCATAGTGAGCCGTAATCAACAAAATCGGGATAAATGGCAACGCTTGATTTTGTCGGATGCGTCGAGTGAATTCATACCCATCTATCCCAGGCATCATTACATCTAAGAGAATTAAGTCTGGCGGTGACTGCTCAACCATATTCAGAGCAATTTTACTGTCTTCCACCAACGTAATTTCATAGTCCTTATCTTGTAGGACTGCTTCTAAGATCAGTAAATTGTCAAAAATGTCATCGACAACGAGAATTTTATCTTTTTTAACAGTTTTAGTTAAAGACATGGCTAAATAAAAAAAGAAGTGCTTGGCTATCCCTCGCAAATCTAGTAATAGCTTACTCCAATAGCGTTGAGATGATTAAAATTTCACTTTTTCCTTTAAAGTTTCCTGAATTAGGGACATCTTTTTTCAGGAATTATACTGTTTTTTTGTTCCTACCTGGATTGGCAGTATTAAATATAACTTTACTTTGGGTATATTAGCTGACTGATTATCCACATCTGTGAGTAGAGTGAAAGGGTGAAGTAGGTTAGTGAATTTTATGTTCATCATCTCTGCTACAGCAAGGGTAAGTTATTGAGGTTTCAGCGATTCTTAGTTGCTATCAGATTTTGACAATCAGTTGTAGCGCATAGAACATCTATCTTGGCAAGAATGTATAAAAATAGTTTTTTGATTGAATTGTATTGTTCAGATGAAACTCTTGCCTCTTGAAAAACCTACTAGATAAGGTTATTTAATGTCTAATAGTAGATGCAGTCCAGGGAAGAACAGCAAACATATTGCTTTTTGTATAAAATCCTGAATGTGAGAACAGGATTATTTTAATGTGTACTTTAGATAGATAACAGTAAAGTTAAGCAACTATGGATGAAATCAAGATCCTCGTGATTGAAGATCATAACCTTACGAGAATTGGTTTGCGGGCTGCCTTACAAACTCAGCCAGAAATAAGCATTGTCGGTGAAGCCACTAATGCCGCAGATGGAATCGAGCTTGTGAAAACTCTCAAGCCTGATGTTGCGACTATTGACATTGGTTTGCCTGATATGGATGGTATCGAGCTAACACGGACAATTAGGCAATATCAAGCAGAGACTGAAGATTATACAACAAAACTGCTGATTTTAACAATGCAAAATAGCGAGCAAGCAGTCTTAGCTGCATTTGCAGCAGGCGCTGATTCCTATTGCATGAAGGATATCGAAAGTGAGAAACTAGTGGAGGCTGTGCGAACAACCCATGCAGGTAGCTCATGGATCGATCCAGCGATCGCAGACCTTGTACTACAGCAAATACGTCAAGATTTCCCTGATGCTAGCAGAGGATCAGCCACAAAAAGAGTGTTGATTGAAGGTATTGACCCAGATATTGAAAAAACTATCGTCACTTACCCTTTAACTCAACGGGAAATGGATGTTTTAGAGTTGATTGTCGCTGGGTGTGACAATGCAGAAATCGCCAAAAGACTCTATCTCACAGTTGGTACTGTCAAAACTCATGTTCGGGGTATTCTCAATAAACTCTGTGTTGCTGACCGTACACAGGCGGCTGTGCGTGCCTTGCGTGCAGGGTTAGTACCTTAAAAAATATAGCAGGAACAGGCAATAGGCTTGAAAGTCTCTTTGTGTCGGAGTTTTACTGGCAACTGCTATAAACAGATAAAAGTAAAAAGAAATACTCAATTATTCTTTCTTTTGCCTTTTAACTTTTAACTTTTGCCTTTTTTGCACTTGACATAAGTAAAAAAATACGCAACAATAATAAATTGTGAGTAAAAATTGCCAGCGGAACTGGCGGAATTGGCAGACGCGCTAGATTCAGGTTCTAGTGCCGCAAGGCTTCCGGGTTCAAGTCCCGGGTTCCGCATATTTTAAGTTAAGAGTTAGGAGTGAAGAGTTTAGTTTGTTTTTACTCCTAACTTATCACTCCTAACTCCTAACTTTTTGATGTTAACCAGCTTACAGAATCCCCTAGTCAAACAAATCCGCAAACTGCACTCTACCAAGGAGCGGCACAAGCAGGAGTTATTTTTGCTAGAAGGGACGCACCTGTTAGAGGAAGCTTGTGCGGTGAATTACCCGCTAGAGACAGTGTGTTGTACCCCAGATTGGCAAGCAAACCATCTGTCATTGTGGGAGGAAGCTTGTAGCCGATGCGATCGCGCCGAAATTGTGAGTAAAGAAGTCTTAGATGCGATCGCCACCACAGTCCAACCGGATGGTGTCGTCGCAACAGCAAAACGCAGCGATCGCCAAACCCAAGTCCCATTTACTGGTTTAGTCCTAGCTTTAGAAACAGTACAAGATCCCGGTAACCTGGGTACGATGATTCGCACTGCGGCAGCGGCTGGCGCGTCTGGGTTGTGGGTAAGTGGAGATAGCGTAGATTTAGACAGTCCCAAAGTTCTACGTGCATCGGCTGGGCAATGGTTTCGCCTAGCAACGGCGGTAACCGAAGATTTAAAAGCGACAGTGCAACAAAGTCAGCAAGCAGGAATGCAGGTAATAGCAACCTTGCCGAATGCAAGTTTAACTTATTGGCAAGTGGACTGGCGAAAACCGAGTTTGATATTGCTGGGGAATGAAGGTGCAGGTTTGTCAGCAGATTTAGCAGCGATGGCAGACAAGCAAGTGAGAATTCCTCTGAGTCCTGGGGTGGAATCCTTGAATGTGGCGATCGCAGCTGCTTTAATGTTGTACGAAGCTCAGCGGCAAATGAGTCATTAGTCATTGGTCATTAGTCATTGGTCATTAGTCATTAGTCATTGGTCATTGGTCATTGGTCATTGGTCATTGGTCATTGGTCATTGGTCATT
>NZ_CAWUDO010000153.1:0-14203 GCF_963920935.1 Nostoc sp. CCY 9925
TTTCCTGGTTAATATTTTGTTACATAGCGGTAAATTTTCACGCCCATTTACTTAGATTAACTTTAGCCATGATGTTTTCCCCTGTATTGATACTGTATAGTCTTTAACTAGTAAGTATAATTCAAGCTCATCAGAGCAGCAAGTAAGACTGAGCATTATAGCCGAAGCATAAATTAGCACCTTAGTGTAAGTTAGCGTAAGACTATTATTTTAACTATTTGTGCAGTGAAAAGCCGTATTTCGCCTATATACTGATTGGCATGGTGATCGCTCCTCATTTAGAGACCCTCACAGTTCACGAGTAAGGTTTTACTGACAGTGTTGTTTAGAATAATTTTCTTTTAAAATCCTCTTGCTTACCCATCTAAAAGAAGCCATCTCTGAATGCAAGTTGGTATCATTGTGCAGGACTACCCTAATCAGATGGCGATCGAGTTACGATCTTGTCACAGTTCATTTTTAATTTGAGAAGTCCGATTCGAAGATTTTCTGGTTAAAATAGTATATCTGTTCTACTCGACATCTAAACCCACACTCCTGAAAATCCATATACTTAGAGGCTCTAATGGCTATCAATACCGATACTTCTGGCAAGCAAAAAGCGTTAAATATAGTACTCAACCAGATTGAGCGCAGCTTCGGTAAAGGAGCAATCATGCGCCTGGGCGATGCTACCCGGATGCGGGTGGAGACAATTTCCAGTGGGGCGCTGACCTTGGATTTGGCATTGGGAGGCGGTTTACCCAAGGGACGGGTAATTGAGATTTATGGCCCGGAAAGTTCCGGTAAAACCACAGTAGCGTTACATGCGATCGCGGAAGTGCAAAAAGAAGGTGGCATCGCTGCCTTTGTTGATGCTGAACATGCCCTTGACCCCACCTACGCTGGAGCATTGGGTGTAGATATTGACAATTTGCTGGTTTCCCAACCTGATACAGGAGAAGCCGCTTTGGAAATTGTCGATCAGCTGGTTCGTTCTGCTGCGGTTGATATCGTAGTTATTGACTCGGTAGCAGCATTAGTTCCCCGCGCTGAAATTGAAGGCGATATGGGTGATGCTCACGTTGGTCTCCAAGCGAGGTTGATGAGCCAAGCTTTACGTAAAATTACTGGCAACATTGGTAAATCAGGCTGCACAGTTATTTTCATTAACCAGTTGCGGCAAAAAATCGGCGTTACCTACGGAAGTCCAGAAACCACAACTGGCGGTAACGCATTGAAGTTTTATGCTTCCGTGCGCTTGGATATTCGCCGGATTCAAACCTTGAAAAAAGGTACAGATGAATTTGGTAACCGCGTCAAAGTCAAAGTTGCTAAAAATAAAGTAGCGCCGCCTTTTAGAATAGCGGAATTTGACATTATTTTTGGTAAAGGTGTTTCTACTTTAGGTTGCATTGTGGATTTGGCAGAAGAAACTGGCATCATTATCCGCAAAGGAGCTTGGTACAGCTACAACGGCGATAACATCTCCCAAGGACGAGACAATGCCATTAAGTATCTAGAAGAAAAGCCAGAATTTGCCGAACAAATTAAGCAATTGGTACGGGAAAAGCTAGATAAAGGCGCTGTTGTTTCTGCTAACTCTGTATCAAAGTCCAATGAAGAAGATGATGATGAAGAAGAAATCGAATTAGAAGAAGAATAATCAGGAATTTTTAATGGTATGGTGCGTTATCAAAACAGCTAACGCACCTTTTCCAGAATCATGATGCCTTGCATCTGCTGTTTAATTTGCAATTTTTAGCTAGGATTGTACGGTTTTTGTCTGCTAAAAAAACGGTCTAAAATTTCGGATTTCTGTTCTGAACTGAAGTTTTCATACCAGCGATCAATTTTGTCAACTAGTCCAGAATTTCTCAAAATCTCTAAATTATCAGTTGGGCGATCAATTAGAAGTTTTTGTCCATCACTAGGATAAGTAAGTATTTCTGCTTTGCTATCACTCTTGCGATTCATTAGCTGCATCAATAACTCCATTGCTACAGTTGGCAGAGTGCGGCATTTGTGCTCCACAAAAAAGTTAAAAGTCAGACTACCTAAACGAATGCGATCGCCATCTTTGAGTTTGATCTGCTCAACAACACGTTGGTCATTCACAAATGAACCATTGGTACTGTTAAAATCGATCAAGTAAAATCCTTGCTCCTCAATATGTTGAATCGCAGCGTGGCGACGAGACATATAACCATCAGCAATGCAAATACCACTGCTGCGATTACGGCCTATTGTCCAGATCCCCTGAGGTTGTCGTAAACTTTGGGTCTGATTGTCACACAAATTAGTCATCAAATAAACGGTAGTACTATCCACTACCCCATGTACATAAGATGTCTTCACCCTCTTCAACGACGGTTGATATAAGTTTTCTAGCTGAAGAATCTCGTCTAGGAGTCCGCTGTGGTGTTCATACAATTTGAGAAATACTTGATATAAAGTTAATCTCCGTTCTATTTCCGTTTGTGCAAAGTCAGCTATCATATATAAACCTTGTATTACCTGATTTCGGTTGTGAATATTCTGCTTCAGCCTACAATCAGGGATAATTGCTTTTTTAATTCCCGCTGCTATCTCAGAAGTTGACTGATTTAGGAGGGTTAAATTTGACAAATTTTAGGTATGAAATTCCCTGTTGTTTATAGCCATAATTTTTATGGCTATCTTTATAAAAAATTATGTGATACTTTATTTTTTATTGTAAATAATCCTTTGTTATTTTTAACAGATATAAATTATGAAGATTTGATGAAGATCCCTAAAATGTCTCCGTATTTTTGCTGTGTAATACTATTCAAAAAAATTGTTGTTACAAATACTTTAAAAAAATATCTTTTCCAGGTAAAACTGACAGTAAATTTCATCTAAATGAGGTATATGAGGGGGCAGCATGACCACCCCACAAGATTTATCATCTTCAGATGTATACTTCATTTACTTGCAAAGTGCTGTAGAAATTTTTTCACAGCAGTTCTGTCATTAATAAGGGAATACGTTGAGTTAAAGATTCTTTGTCAAGATTTAATGTGACCACAAGAGTTTATTCAATTGGAAGTCCCTAACTTGTGTGTTAAGGCAAACTTTCAAATCACAATAACCCTCGTTTACCATTGGGGCGGATGGTCATCCAATTTGTTTTTGCTAGTGCTAGCTGTTCATCAGAAATTTTGGCATTTGTGAGATTTGCACCACATAAATTAGTTCCTCGGAGGTTGGCATTGGTGAGATAAGCATGGCTGAGGTCTGCACCTCGCAGGTCTGCCCCTTCTAGATCGGTATGGTTAAAGTATGCTTTGCTCAAATTAGCATCTTTGAGATTAGCTCGAGTGAGACTGGCTCTGCCAAAGTCACTGTTGTGGAGATTAGCTCCCTGGAGATTGGTTTTTTGTAATTGAGCGGAATGAAAATTTGTTCCTGATAAGTCAGCACCTTGCAGGTTTAACAAACTTAAGTTGTGTAGGGCAAAATCCCGTCTTCCTTTCATGTACGCTGTTAGTAAACTTTGGGTATCTAACTTGCGCTCAATTTTAGAATTAGGAATTTGAGAACCATTACTGTTGCTGTTAGCGAAAGTCGTTGATTTGACCATTCCACCCGCTTCAGCTTTGGCTCGTCTAGCGCGAATTGCTGCTGCTACCTGTGCTACTCCTGCGCTAGTAACGGCCGCAGAAGGATTACTACATAAAACAGCAGAATCTTCCATCTGGTTGTATGTTCGGCCTTTAACTCCAGCATCAGGAGATTTAACCAGCAAGCCCTGTGCTAAGGTGTCTAAGTATGGTTCTATCTCTAAGGCTCTGAGAACATCTGCTGCTGACTGATAACGATTGCGTACTGATACCTCTAACATTTTCCGCAATACATTGCTCAAGTGGTCACTCACTTGCACAAGCTGTTCCCACATCATCTCACCAGTTGTGGGATTGTAATCTAAATCTTTAGGAGTTTTACTAGTTAGCAAATAAATACATGTCACGCCCAGTGCGTAGATATCACTAGCGTAGACTGGACGCATGGCCATTTGTTCTGGAGGTGCAAAACCAGGAGTACCGATAGCATATGCAGTTAAGGCCGTCTGTCCCGATTGAGTTGCCGCACCTTGAGTGACTTGATTTTTGACGGCACCAAAGTCAATGAGTACCATTCTGGCATCTTGACTACGGCGAATTAAGTTAGCTGGCTTGATATCTCGGTGAATTACCTTTTGCTCGTGGATGTATTGCAGCAATGGCAAAATCTCACTCAAGAATTGCTTGACTCCAGTTTCGCTTAACACACCGTTGAGTTTGACCTCCTCCTGCAAGGTATCACCGCTGATGTATTCTTGAACTAAGTAGAATTGTTCATGTTCTTCAAAATAGTCTAGCAATCTTGGTACTTGGGGGTGATTGCCAATTTTACCTAGAGTTTTGGCCTCTCGCTCAAAGAGTTCTCTAGCCATTTGTAAAACATGTGGCGCGTTGCCAGAGGGACGTAGTTGCTTGATTACGCAACTTGGTTCTCCTGGTAAGGCTTGATCTTGAGCTAGAAAGGTTGCTCCAAAGCCGCCTTGGCCTAATGGCTTGACTACCTGATAGCGATCGCGCAACAGTAGTTGCGAGCCACAAGACTGACACCTTTGGCTATTTACCAAATTTTCTGGATTGCGACAGGTAGGATTTAAGCAATAGCTCATGCACTGTCAACTCGCTGCACGAAGAATCATAAGGAGTTTTTTATACTCTCCTTCAATTATTTAGATCTCAATCAACACTTGCCAGGTAATTTTTGCTGGAAATCCTTTGAAGAGTTTCTAAAGTTTAAATAAGATTACGTACAGCGATCGCCAAAACAAAATTATTTATTATACCTACATTATTTCAGAATACTTGAATAGCTTTATACTTTTTTCTAATTTGAGGATGTCTAATTTCAGATGATTATATCTGTAACATTTTTTGCAAAAAATGTATTATATCATGTGTGCTTAATTAGTTATTTTGCCAACATCTGTGCAAAAACCAGAAAAGCTTCCCCTATGCCCCTAAGCTCTTAAAGATCGGTCTTTAACCTGATGCCATATTAGAGGTATAGATATTGGAGAGCAGTCCCCAACACCAGTTGGTCTGGGAAGACACGCCAGTTCGTCCATTTGGGGAGCCACTGCGTTGGTGAGGCAGCGACAGGTACGTAGGGGGTTTCCCCATGAGCGATTGCCGAAAGGGTTTCCCGACTTGTTCGCTGAAAGTGTTCCCGTACCCCTACTCTTAAGCAAGCTACGCGTAGCGTCTCCCTCAGGAGAAGGGTAGCAAGTGGCGTGAAACCCCAAAACCGGACTGGCCTCCCTATAGGAAATCCTGTAGGATCTTGGATGCCCGTATTGGAGACAATTCAGGATCGACTCCATTAGCCTTCAACAAACTATTAGCTAGCTTTCATGTTCACACCAACCAACTGTTCGAGAAGTGCTAAAACATCACTGCGGCTGAGTTTTTCTTTACCATTGGCAAGGGCATCAAGGGTGCCATGCGCCAAGGTCAAGGGAATTTGGCAAAAGTCTAAGGCTGGACCTGTGGGAAGGTTTTTGGTGTAACCTTCTGCCAAAGCTAGATTTCGCCGTGCATACTCTTGCATATTTGCTGCATTCCAGCCTTCTGGAAAAAAGTCTACCCCACGTCCGAGATCTTCAGTATGATTACGCAGGATATTAACTGCTTGTAAACCCCGTCCAAACCCAATGGCTTGGGTACGATTTGTTTGTGTTCCATCATACCAAGTCCATAAGTCTGAAAGTAATAATCCCACCGCACCTGCAACCGCAAAGGTATAACGGTCTAAATCAGATTCTGTGTAAATTTTCCAGTTGATTTCTGCCCAGTAAGCCATCCGGTCTGCCATTGCAGCAGTAGCATCCCATATTCGAGGTGCAATGGTTTCAGGTGCTAGCAGCGACCATTCTCGAATCCTGAAAGTAACTTCTTCTAAGGAATTTTCATACTCACTAAATCCTGCAAAGAAGGCGTCTACCGGGAAGCCATCAACTCCTGCTTGTAATGTCAGACTGATTGTGCGTAAGAGTTTTGCCTTACTAAGGTTGTCCAGTTCTCGATGATCTTCAATTTCATCAATAGCACGCATACACAAATATGCTGATGCTACTGCTTCTTGCAATCCTGGCGGTAAAAGACTAATTGGAATATAAAAAGTTCGGCTAGTTTCTTTGAGGATTTGCAGAGCATCTCTACGTAAATTCATGTTTTCACTCCCCGCTTGATTTTTACACCACATGAAGTTGGCAGTTTTTTGATGATACTGGATATAGTTTTGACTAAACTTTAAAAACTATAGACTATAAGATACGCTAGTATTTCATCTGAAAATTAATAGTTTTTGGTGTTGCAATTAACAAAACTCTCAAATTTATCAAAGTCTAGTCTAGTATATAGGGTTTTGGTTGCAAAAAAGGTTCAGGTGTAGTTCTATATAGCCATCATGAAGTTTTTAGCGTAAATATAAACAATCATGCTAAGTACTAAAAGATTAAGTGAGAATCGTTACTAAAGTTTCTTGTGTTTGTACAGCTTTGATAGCTCAACTTAGTCGTTTATTTTTCTCAATTAGATATTAGGCAGTAGCGTCAGCATAAAAAAAACGAGTACCATGTCTTGCCATCAGGCTTAGCATTATCTCTCCCGTCAATTAATTAGTTTTATTTATAATTTTTTACAAGTAAGTCATCAAAAAAACTGTATTGATTAATACATTCAAAATCGCAAAAGCTACTAATTGACGCTCCTGCCTGAGAACGTCGAGGGTATTTAATTAAAAAGTCATTAGACTCAAAACTCTTAAGATTCCACCAGATTTTTTGTTGGATAACTGTATTCTTTAATCATAAATGATACGAGATTAAAAAGCTTATAATTAAAAATATATTATAAATTAAACTTATAGAATTAGCAGTATAAATTAACCAAAATTAGCTACATAAACCAAAATATACTGAGTGTTTGATTGTTTACAAAAACAATTTTTATTGGGAAGATCCATGCCCACCCTAAATCTGCGTCAATTAAACTAGTAGAATTGTGTATATATAAATACAATTTCCCAAAAACTAATCAAGAAGCAACTGTACATACCTGTAAATGCAAACGCTACTTTGCCAAAGAGTTACGGTAGATAGATTAAATTAGACAAATACCGCAGCGATCGCTGATTTAAAAGTTTTTTTAATACAAAAATTAGCGTATATTTACTAAGTAAAAATAAAAAAGGTGGGTAAAAAGCCCACTCAATAAAACATTTTTGAATATCCAATGTAACTTTTTACTTCTCTTCTACTGATGCCAACCCATTAATCGCTGGTCCATTAATTACTCTTCCGTGAGTATCAAACCGTGAACCGTGACAGGGACAATCCCAGGTCTTTTCTGAAGAATTCCAGGCGACGATACAATTGAGGTGAGTACAGATTGCTGAATATTCCTGTAGTGTACCGTTTTCGTCTCGATAAGCAGCGACTTTTGTCAAACCACGCCGCACCACAGCACCTGTGCCCGGAGGAAGTTTTTCCACAGAATCAAGATCTCCCGGTGTTACCCAATTTAAATATTGGCTAGCAACGTTGAGATTTTCAGAGATAAAATCACCTACTCCACCAATTCTCACACGCGACGGGTCATAAAGCTCTGCCCAGGTATTTTTTCGTCCTAAAATCAAATCAGTTAAGAGTATAGCTGCGATCGTGCCGTGGGTCATGCCTATGCCTGTATCACCCGTGACGATGTAAACGTTTTGCTCATCAAAGGGGTTTTTGCCAATGTAGGCAATACCATCATCAGAATTCATTACCTGACCTGACCAACGAAATAAAACCTCCTGTGCCATCGGGAAACGTTCTTGTGCCCATGTCTGGAGTTTGGCATACCGGGCATTAGCATCGTCAGCTTGTCCGGTTTTATGGTCTTCACCACCAACTATTAATACATCATATTGGGAATCAAGTTTCTGTAATCTTACGTAGTGGTAAGGGTCGAGGGTATCCCAATAAAGCGCTTTGTAAACAGAACCGCGAGGCACTTGAACACCAATGACAAAAGTTATGTATGGAGCTTGCTTAAAGTGCATAGTAGCTAAATTACTGATAGGTGAGTTGGTTGCTACTACGACAGCATCGGCTGTGACAACTTGACCATTGCTGGTTTCAACGCGGGCGAGTAAACCACCTTTGATTTTTTCTACGTGCGTCCCCGTGAAAATCTTACCACCACGGCGTTGAATGGCTTCTGCAAGTCCAGCAAGATACTTTAGGGGATCGAATTGCCCTTGTTGGGGAAAGCGTAAACATACTCCTGTATCAAAATCAGTTAATGGTGCTTTCTTCACTATTTCGACATTAGTGAGTCCGACTCGGTGTGCAGCTTCTAATTCCTGCTGAATTTCATCCAGTGATTTCACGTCTGGTGGAAATAAATAGCCATCAAGCCGCTCAAAATCGCAGTTGATATTTTCTTGGGTAGCGATCGCCTCTATAGTATTAATTGCTGTTGTATGGCTTTCGGCAATAAGTTTTGCGCCTTCTTTACCGTGTATTTGCTCGAGTTCGTAGTAACGTTCGGTTAGTACATTTGATAGGTGTGCTGTTGTCCGTGCAGTTTGCCCGCCACCAATGGGACCATCATCCAGCACTACTACAGACTTGCCTTGGCGACTTAAAATATAAGCAGTTGACATCCCCGCTATGCCAGCACCGACGACGCACACATCTGCATAAATATTTTCCGTAAGCGCGGCTTGTTCTGGAACTTTTGCGCTTGTCATCCAAATGGAAATAGTTTTACCAGAGTCGTTTTGCATTTTTTGTAGAGTCTCAAGCCTAATTTATCTGCTGGAAATAGCTTTCTCAAGCCAATATTGACAGGAAAATCAAAAGTGACAAATAAATAACAACAAATATTTTGATATTTTCCTATTTTTCTTGTAGTTATATATCTTTAACTCTTGTCAAATCAAAGTTAAAGTTTATATTCCAGCGTCTTCTTATATAAAACTAGACTATTATTTCTAAATATTGTATCTTCACTATGATAGACATTAAAAATATACTTTATTGGAGATGAAATTAGGAAAAAGGTATATTTTATAAAAAATTTAAATTATGGTGTAATTATAGGTCTCAATATCCTTCAACCAAAAATACGACGATTAACCAATGAATAGGATTTGGAACATCTCACTGAGTATTATTACCACTATTAGCGGCTTTTTAGATGTGCGATAGTTTAGCCGATGCCTTGAAAATGTGGTTGCTCTTAGCGTTTCTGATTGCCTGGTGATAACTTGGGGATTTAGACAAGCTAAAAATTAGTGGAAATTGTAGCCAAAAACAAGCTGTGGACACTTCCAATGTCTGAAGTGATTGTAGAATTTGTAGTGTTGGGGAACAGCGCTTTCAAGACGATGGCAACTAACATCGCCTGCAATGGGAAAATCCTCACAGAGGTTGATTTTTGAACCACGATTATTTCTTACTCTAAATTATGCAAGAAAAAATATGCATAGGGGTAGATGCAAAGCAATTAAAGGGGTAGCATAAAATACAATGGACATAAATGATTAACCCGTAAGAAATACGGTAATTTATGACGCTAGATAGATGCGGTTAGAGAACACTCAATGTTAAAGGTTAACCGCTTGCGACTGCAAGATATATTTAAAAGTCCTGCAAATTCATTTGTGGCGAAAATCGCAAGTGCGATACCCGTTTTGGTTGGTAGTTTGGTACTAGTTGGTTGGTGGCTTGAAATTGATGTTCTCAAGCGTGGTTTTCCTGGTAGTCCCGCGACAATGAAATTCAACACAGCGCTATGCTTTGTGCTGTCTGGGATGTCGCTGTGGCTGTTTTTAACAGGAGGGAGAACAAGAAGAGGGGGGGAAAGAACAGTTCAAAATTACCTGCACTTCCCTAGTATCCTACTTGCCAAAGTTTGTGTAATAGCGGTTACCACAATTGCTGGACTCACACTCTGTCAATATCTGTTCGGCTGGAATCTTGGTATTGATGAACTGGTATTTCATGACTCACCAACCAGTTTGGCGACATCACATCCGGGGCGAATGGGGGTGAACACGGCACTGAATTTTACACTGGTCAGTGTAGCCTTACAGTTTTTGATTTATCAAAGAAACTACCGCAGTTATTGGTATGCCCAAATTCTGGCTTTGATAGCTACTTTGATTTCCTTTCAAGCGCTTATGGGCTATGCCTACAAAGTCAAAGTTCTCTATGGGCTTGCCCCTTATACAACATCAATGGCGTTACACACAGCGGTGTTGTTCAATTTACTAGGTGTAGGCATTTTGTGGGCGCGGGCAGAACAGGGGTTAATGAGAGTAGTGACAAGTGATAATTATGGTGGTTTACTTGCGCGTCGTTTATTGGTTGCAGCGATCGCAGTACCTTTTATATTAGGGTGGGTAATTGTTGAAGGTCAACGCGCAGAACAATACGACCCAGCTTTTGCAGTATCAGTGTTTGCCATCGTCTTGATTGTAATTTTTACTGTTTTGATTTGGCAAAGTGCGAGGGTTATTGAAAACCTCAGCCATCAACGCGATATCTCCGATAGTCTACGCCTACATGCCCAAGAAGCACTCAGAGCCTACGAAGATAAACTGGCAAGCTTCGTAGATGCTAACGTTATCGGCATTGTTTTTGCAGACATTTACGGCGGTATCCACAAGGCAAATGACGAATATTTGAGGATAATTGGTTACACACAAGAAGAAGTGTTAACAGGCGGTTTAAATTGGAGAGAAATCACAGTCCCAGAGCATCGATACTTAGACAAACAAGGTATCGCCGAAGCAAAGGCAGATCCCAAAGGTGCTTGTACACCTTACCAGAAAGAATATATTCGCAAAGATGGTAGCCGAATTCCGATTTTAGTTGGTTACGTGCTGTTGGGAGAAAAGCGGGAAGAGTCTGTAGCATTTATCCTCGATTTGAGCGAACGCAAGCAAGCAGAAGCAGAACAACAAAAGTTAGTATCGTTGGTAGAAAATAGCTCTGACTTTATTGGCATCGCCACACTTGAGGGACAATTACTCTATATAAATGATGCAGGTCAAAAGTTAGTAGGGCTTGCAAGCCTGGAAGAGGTGAAGCAAAAGGCAGTATTAGATTACGTCATGCCCGAAGACAAAGATTATTTTCAACAGCGTATACTGCCGACTGTGCGATCGCAAGGGCGCTGGCAGGGAGAATTCCGCTTCCGACATCTGCAAACAGGCGAAGCGATACCAGTTGATTACAACATCTTCACTGTGACAGAGAACAACACAGGTCAACCAATTGCTTTGGCCACTGTGACTCGCAACATCAGCGAGCAAAAACAGGCCAAAGAACAAATCTTAAAATTAAACAAGGATTTACAGCGTCGGATCGCTGAATTACAAACTTTGCTCGACGTAATTCCCATTGGCATTGGCATTGCTGAAGATCCAGAATGCCAAAATATCAAGGTCAACCCTGCTTTTGCTAAGCAGTTAGGCATATCGCCAGATACAAATGCTTCCCTGAGCGCTCCTTTGGGTGAAAAACCGACAAACTTTAAAATTTACCGCCAGGGAAGGGAATTGTCACCAGAAGAACTTCCGATGCAATACTCTGCTGCTCATGGTGTCGAAGTTTTAGATTTTGAGGTTGATATAAGACATGAAAATGGGAAAATAGTCAAGCTTTTAGACTACGTTGCACCTTTATTTGACGAAGACGGGAAGACTAGAGGGTGTGTTGGTGCATTTCTGGATATTACAGAACGCAAGCAGGCAGAAGAAGTACTCCGTAACGAGCAAAAATGGCTAGAAGATGTGTTAAATCTGATGCCAAGACCACTGTTATTTATCGAACCAGGAACAGCACGGGTAATTTTTGCCAATCGCTCTGCTGATGAATTAGCTGGGGGCGAATTTCCTAAAGGTGTACCAGCAGCAGAATATCACACAGTTTACCACTACACGGATGCGGCAGGAAATCGCATTCCCAATGAGCAAATGCCAGGAGTGCGGGTGGCTCTTGGCGAACGCCTGAATGGGTTGGAAGTGGACTGGCATACTAGCTCTGGTGTGCGCTCTTTACTGATATTTGCCGATACCTTGCCAGCGATGCACGGCCATCCAGCTATCTGTATTTTGGTGTTCCAAGATATTAGCAAACTCAAGCAGGCAGAAAAAGCGCTTTCCTTGAGTTACCAAAGGCTAAAGCTACTTTTTGAAACAGCTAACGGCCTGCTATCGAGCCAGCAACCAGTGGAACTAATCGATAGTGTCTTCCGAAAACTCTCCGAGCAAATTGGTTTAGATGTTTACTTTAACTATTTGGTTAAGGATAATTCTGAGGTAATGCGGTTGGAGTCTTACAGTGGGATTCCTCCAGAAATGGCAAAGGAAATTGAGTGGTTGGCATTTGGTCAAGCGGTTTGCGGTACTGTAGCCCAGCAACGCCACCCAATACCTGTAGAGAATGTCCAGCAATCAACCGATCCGAAAACAGAATTAATTCGTTCTTTAGGCATTACTGCTTATTATTGTTACCCGTTAATGGCACAGGGACGGCTGTTAGGTACTCTTTCCTTTGGTAGTAAGACTCGACTCAGCTTCACCGAAAATCAAAAGGGGATGATGCAAGCAGTATGCGACCAAATAGCGATCGCCATGGAAAGAGCGAGTTTAATTTCATCTTTGCGACAGCAGACTGAGGAGTTGCAACAAGCTAACCGCATGAAAGATGAGTTTCTGGGCATATTATCCCACGAATTGCGATCGCCCCTGAATGCCATCCTTGGCTGGTCACAACTATTGCAACGCAGCAAGCTCAACGAAACCCTAATCGCTAAAGGTATGGAGACAATTGAGCGCAATGCTAAGACCCAAACCCAGCTAATTGAAGATTTACTGGATATATCGCGGATGAACAGAGGCAAATTACGCCTCAATGTCCGTACTTGTAATTTGGTGTCGATAATTGAGTCAAGCCTAGAGACTGTTAGCTTAGCCGCCCAATCTAAGGAAATCGATTTGAGATTTTCCGCCGTTCCTTGCTCACAAAACATATCAAAAGAAGCAGAAGACCTAAATAATCAACATCCAAACGGCAACTTCAAAGCCGAAGATTCAATATTTTTAGTTTCAGGTGATTTCGAGCGCTTGCAGCAGATTATCTGGAATTTGCTATCCAATGCCCTCAAATTCACACCCACAGGAGGGCGGGTAGAGGTGCAATTGTCTGTAGTTACTGACATCAACGCCTCAACGTCTAGTTTAGAAGAATTCCCTGGGCAAACCCCCACCTTAGAACAACAAATAACCGACAAATATGCCCAAATTCAAGTAATTGACACAGGTATTGGCATCAGTGCTGATTTTCTGCCTTACGTGTTTGACCGTTTTCGTCAAGCTGATAGTTCTAGCACGAGAACCTATGGTGGATTAGGACTAGGATTAGCGATCGTGCGTCATTTAGTAGAATTGCATGGCGGTACTATTCATGTAGAGAGTCCCGGCGAACAACAAGGTGCGACATTTACAGTCAAGCTACCACTTCTAAAGAGTTCCCCTCTCCCCCCTTCCGCCCCTTTGCCCCTGTGCCCCTGTGCCCCTCCCCTCCTTTCCCTCCTTGATGTACGGGTATTGGTTGTAGATGACCAAGTTGATATCCGTGAATTTGTCACCACAGTACTCCAACAGTATCAAGCCGAAGTTCGAGCAGTAGGATCAGTTCAAGAAGCATTGCAGGTAATTCGAGAGTGGAAACCAGATGTATTAGTTAGCGATATCGGTATGCCCCAAGAGGATGGTTACTCTTTGATTCGGAAATTGCGATCGCAACCTCCAGAACAAGGAGGAAATATTCCCGCAGCAGCACTGACGGCTTATGCTAGGGTTGAAGACCGAATGCAAGCCATACAAGAAGGTTATCAGCTGCATTTGCCGAAACCTGTTGAGCCGGCTGAATTAGCGACAGTAGTCGCTAGTCTGGTTGGACGGACTTGAAAAATTCAACACAATTCAAGTTCAAAGGTGGAATGGTAAGGGTTTTAAGGGGAGCGATGCCTGCGTCGGGCTGCGCCAACGCTTTTTTGACTTAACAGTTCATGCTAAAAGGTGCAACTTCGAGGATAAAAGGTGCAACGTCGAGGATAAAAGGTGCAACGTCGAGGATAAAAGG
>NZ_CAWUDO010000154.1:0-13991 GCF_963920935.1 Nostoc sp. CCY 9925
GCTGTGCCTCCTCACTTGCTAATCGCATAGTCTCTGCCTCTCGTTCGACCTCGGAGAAATTTTCAATATCTACTATCGGCAGTATTAAGGTCAAGGACGGTGATATGAGTTGAGCCAGTAAACTATTTACAATAACCAAGGTTGTCCGCAAAGCTTCATGGCGGTGCAAAATTTCGTTGAGGCTTTGCTCTAAGGCTGTCACATTCAGTAAACCTGAAAGGCTTACGGCTACAGCAATATTATAGGTAGAGCTATTAGGAGACAACTGATTGAGAAACCAAAGCCTTTCTTGTGCAAAGGAGAGGGGAACTGAAATTTTTTCAGGACGTTGATGAATAGTTTCAAATTCAGAGGCATTAATCGGTTTTTCTAACAATAGCCTCTCCAAGAGCGCACGTTTTTTTGGTGATAGTTGTGCTAATCGGGCAAAGAAATCTTTCACTGAACTATAGTCCTTTTAATATCATTTATCTTATGTACTTTATAATAGTCATTAATATCAATACCGTTGCCAATTTACGAGGCTTTAAAGTCGGTATAAACGGCATGAATACGTCCCAAAGAAGTAATTTTGGCAAAAATCTGATTTAATAAAATAGGATCGGGGGTTTGTAGAAGCATTTTTAAAATTTCATGGACATATCGAAAGCCACGATAATGAGCCTTAAGGTCAATAATGCCGTAACCAGGGTTAGAGAAATGAACATCCGCAAGAAGATAGTGAGATAAATTGACCATAAAGAATGCCAGATTAGCAGCATTAGTCACAGCAGTTTGTCCCAGGTTCATAAAATCTTCCAATCCCCAGAATTGCTTAGCATCATGAAAATTAAACTCGATTTGAAAACGGAGTTTGTAGTAGTCGATTATCTTTTCGTATGACAACTTTAGGTCACTAGAAAATAGAATTACATGACTACGAGCATTAGTTTTAAGATTGGTTGTGACTAAAATAACTATATTTAGTGCTTGAGCAAATTCCTTGTGGAGTAAAGTAGTTTGATAAATGTCAGTTTTGATATCCTCCTCAATGCTACTTTTACACAAATATGCGTCAGGTATATTACAATAATCCAGCTTATTACCGTATTTACGACGGGAGCGACGATTAAGATTAGGGTTTTGGTAAGGGATGTATAATGCAGAATCATGGCGCAACTTGGAAATTATGTGCAAGTTAACTTGTCGAGCCATCTGCAAAGCATTATTATTTCCAAAATGACCATCTAAGACTAAGTAACTTAGAGGGATAAAGTTAGCTATTAACTTGAATAACTCATTAATCATCTTCTTAATTCTTAGTAATTCAGATGTGAGAATAACCTCTGTTTTATTCTTATTCTTGCTCCCTTTTGGTTGTACACGTTTACGTTTCTCTAATGGTTTTATTTCTGGGGTTGATGACAGGCTACTTTTTTCTACATCGCTTTTTGATTAACTACCACCAATGCCTGCCCAACGAAAAATTCCCAACATGGTGACTCTTCCATTCATTACTAACATCGCCAGAATTATCTGGTTTAATTGCCGCATCGTCGTAGCATTTATTTGTGGTAGCAGGCATTGTAGCAGTGATAAGATATCGAACATGAGCGAATTATAGCTTCTGAGTTGTCGTTGTGAGAGACAATAACTCTACTACATCAGCCCTCTCCCTTCACACTCTGTTCTTGGCACAGGTATTGTAATATACTAGGCGATTTTTTTGATGGAATAAATATTCCTCCAGTTGATTCATTCACTTTTACATAGTTATCATCTTGAAGACGAATCTTGTGAGCTTTAGGCAAATTCCAAAAAGGAGTCTTAGTATTTAAATGATGATCTAAATGATACTGCTCATTATGTATGCAGCTCAAAAAAAATTCTAGAACGTTATTTTTGCGATTCCTTGTCATATAAAGGTCGATGTCAGAACATTGCATCAGAGGATAGTGCTCACTTAGTTCTATAAACCATCCTATAATTTGAAATGAGGTCAAATATGGTATTAACCAAAAAAGCCCAATAATTTTCCAAAAGTTTAGATTTATACTACATAATACAATAACAATAATTAATAGATAAACAAACATTAAATAACCTTCCAAGGTTATTCTATTTCGGTCTAGGATTCTATATTGCATCAAAAACTTTAGGTAACTAGGAGTTTTAATAAGAAAGAATGGCATTATTATATTTTTTATAAAAAAAGTTTTAGGTGGAATTTTATCATATAGTCCTTGATTAATATGTGAAAGATAATCAGGATCTAACATAGGGTTACCAAAATGACCGTGATGAAGAAGTAAATGTGAGTTTTTATAAGACGTAAAATTTTGAAATATCAAATAACCAGAAAAGAAAGTTCCAATAACAAAATTAAGATGTCGGTTTTTTGCTAAAATACCATGAGCTGCTTCATGGAGCAAAGTAGCAAGAGCACGTTGACGAGCACCAATTATGAAAACTGCTAATGGATAAAAATAAAATGTAATATTATGGGTAACTATGATTGAAGTAAAGATAAAGAAATAATCTTCAAGCAAGGCAGCTATACAATGCCAATTATCAAGTTTGGATAGAGCTTCTATATCTGTCTGTATAGATTTAGCAAATTTATATTTTTGCATCTTGAATCACTCATTTTATTTAAATAAATTTATTTCTTTAGTAATTTTTTTAATCAAGCCTTGATCATCCGACACACTCGCCTTTGTGCAGTAGCTAAGAAACGGCAAGCCCAGAGTATCGACAGCTAAATGTCGCTTGATACCATTGGCATATTTGTAGTGGCAGAATCCTTTGGAATCGATACTGGCATTTCACGTTTACTTGACCGCTTGCAAGCCAATCACCAGCAGGGTCGGGTCGTGCACTTTATTTTTTGACTTGTTGACGTATCTTTGAATGCAAGGTTTCCATAATTCGGTCTATAACTCCATCTGTTCTTTTCTTTGTTCTTGTATATAGTACTGCTTTGGTATAGCCGTTATCAGTTTAGTTGGGTACATACCTAACCCCCGATCCCTTCCCTAGTAGGGCTACGGTGTACACACAAGTAAACCCAGAGCAAGTTTCCAACCGAAAAAAGTGGATTCAAACTGATAAAGTCCACGAACCAAAGTAGTAATTCCAGGAGGTTTCTGAGAACTGTAACCAGACCAACCGCCAAGTCGAGCAATAATCCAAGTAGCCCAAGCTACGGTGCACACACAAGTCTTGAAATCATACCTGGAAGGGAGTTTTAAACTTAAATAAAAATCGCTCAAAACCTGTCATTGCGAGTGAAGCGAAGCAATCCCAGCATCTTGCGATTGCTACTCTGCGGGAACACTTCGTGAACGTTGTTCCTACTCACAATGACGATTTAAGAGGGTTGAAATCTATGAAACGTATGCAAAGAGTACTTGTGTGTACACCGTAACCTAAAAGGAGACAGGTCAAAACTATATTGCACTTAAGCGATAACTGCTATACGATGCTAGCAAATTAAGCCTTTGATGAATTTGGATCAAAGCAAAAGCTGAGGTATTTGCTTAAAACAATTTAGTATCTAAATAACAGCATATTTGCTTTCGTTGTCTCTGAACAATACTCCTTAAGATAGATTTAGTAGACCAAAAAGTTGCGGACACTCTGTAATGGATACCTGTAAACCCCCTAGCTATCTAATTGGTATTCAAGAGCTTGAGATTCAAGCACAGTCAGAAGTTCCGTATGTTGATCAACCAAAGCTTGTATTGTGCTAACTGGATGACGATGAAGGCGATGTTTGCGTTGACGGGGTGCGCTTAAACGTCGTAGCGCCATTGAGCCTGTCATTGGACATACCAAACATGACCACCGGATGCAACGCAATTACCTGCAAGGTCAGGTTGGCGATCGCATCAATTCTTTTTTGGCTAGCTGTGGATTTAACCTCCGAAAGCTTTACCGCTTTTTTGCGACTGCTCCACTTATTCCCCTTGTAGCTTAGATTACTATCCTTTTATTTTTCAGGGACGACTGCATAGTTTGGTTTTTTCGCGCCGACCTACTTAGTCTGTGATACCGTTTTGGCAGAAAAGTGCGAAAGCTGATTGTTTTGGGGAATAAGAAGTTTAGATTATTAATAAACTCAAACCAGATATTGTTCTAGCTCGATTTTCACGCAACTCTTTGACAAAATTCTCTGCGATAACAGCATAATCATCTTCTGGTAAAAGATTTGCTCTCACCCTTAGTTGATTTATTAGTTTTTTTTATGTTACTCAAGCAACTCAATCATTCATCATTAGTATTTAAAATCGCTAATTTTAAACACTAATCTACATTAGACCGATATTCAGAAAAGAGTAATCGCAAAACTTTTCGGTCTAATGAATTTAGATACAGTACAGCTTAAGAGCCTACAAACATTTTGGCAAAACTGGCAAAATTTTCTATACATAAGCTTTTCACTTAATTTTTTGGTGAAGTCATTGCTGCTGTAAAGTTATATTTTTAAATTCAATATTTCTAAAATAAAAGTAATACTATCTATTAAATGTAGCTGCGTCGTAGCTTATCTAAATAAAGAATCTCTAGTTTTTTAACATAATTTTATTGACTAAATGAAGTTAGTGATAGTATTTTTCTGATGTGTACCCAAATTAATAGAGCTATGTGATAATCCCTACAAAATGGCTGGAACGGTTCGCAGATAAGTCTTCTTTAAATCAACCCTATCAATTGCAGTATATGGAGCAAGCTTTTGTCCCACTTTCCTACGCTCAAGAACGACTGTGGTTTCTTGACCAATTAGTGCCAGGCAGTCCCCTTTACAACATACCTGTTGTTCTACAACTGTCAGGTTCTATCAACGTGGCGGGACTGGAACATAGTCTGAAAGAACTCGTACAACGCCACCAAGTCTTGTGCACCACTTTTGCCTACATAGATGGACAGCCTTATCAAGTCATCGCATCCCCTAGCAAGTTAAGCTTGCCTGTAGTGGAATTGACTTTGGTCCCGGAGAATCAACAAAAGGCACTGGTTATGCAGCTAGCTACACAAGAGGCACAACGATCCTTTGATTTAGCCCAAGATATGCTGTTACGAACCACTTTGCTGCAGTTAGAAGCACAAGAGCATGTCCTCCTACTGACAATGCATCACATTGTCTCTGATGCTTGGTCGATAGGGGTGTTTATTCGTGAACTAACAGAACTATATACAGCCTTTTGTACTGGTCAGCCCTCCTTACTACCCGAATTGCCTATTCAGTATGCCGACTTTGCTATCTGGCAACGGCAGTGGCTGCAAGGAAAAGTGCTGCAGACCCAGCTTTCTTACTGGCAGCAGCAGCTTGCCGAACTGCCAATTCTGCAACTACCTACAGATCGTCCACGTCCTCCTATACAGACTTTCCGAGGGGCAACCCAATCTTTAGTACTTTCTCAAAGCCTCACAACAGCAATCAAAGCTCTTACCAAACAATCCAAGGTTACTCTATTCATAACTTTACTTGCAGCATTCAAGTCCTTCTTGCATCGTTACACGGGACAGGAGGATATTGTTGTAGGTTCAGGCATTGCTAATCGCACCCGTTCCGAAATAAATGGGCTAGTTGGTTTTTTCGTCAATACCATAGTATTGCGTACTAAGCTTTCAGGTAACCCAAGCTTCTATGAGTTACTAGGTCGGGTGAGAAAGGTGGCTTTAGAAGCATACACCCACCAGGACTTGCCTTTTGAGAAACTAGTGAAGGAACTGCGACCGGAGCGAGACCTCGACCATACACCTCTGTTTCAGGTTATGTTTGTTCTTCAGAACGCTCCAATACCGTCCTTAAATCTGCCAGGACTAATTTTACGTCCTTTAGAGATTAATAATGGAACAGCAAAGTTCGATCTGACCCTAAACATGATGGACACTGAGCAGGGACTGTTAGCGGCGCTGGAATATAACACTGATCTATTTGATGCAGCAACCGTCACTCGGATGTTGGACAATTTTTCTACTTTGCTCGAAAGCATTGTCGCAAATCCTAACAAGCAACTCTCGGATTTGCAAATTTTGACTGAGGCAGAACAGCGTCAACTACTAGTACATTGTAATAGTAGCAAGATTGGCTATTCTCAGAATTGTTGCATCTATAACTTGTTTGAAAGACAGGTGGAACAGACACCAGATGCTATTGCAGTGGTCTTTGAGAAAGAGCAATTAACTTACCAGGAGTTGAATCAAAGAGCGAATCAGCTAGCGCATTATCTGAGATTGTTCGGTGTTGGACCAGAAGTTCTAGTGGGCATTTGTGTAGAGCGTTCGCTAGAGATGGTCATAGCTTTCTTGGGTATCCTGAAAGCCGGTGGAGCTTATGTGCCGCTAGATCCAGCGTATCCAAAAGAGCGGTTGGCTTTCATTTTAGCAGATGCCCAGGTATCAGTGCTGCTGACCCAACAACGACTTGCGTTACTTGTACCAGCGCAAGGAGCAAAAGTTATTTGTTTGGATACGAATTGGAATTTAATTGCACAGGAGAGCGACGAGAACCCGCTTAATAATGTGACAGCCGAAAACCTGGCTTATGTCATCTACACCTCTGGTTCGACAGGCAAGCCCAAGGGTGTATTAATAAGACATTCAAATGTAGTACGTCTTTTTGAAGCAACCCAGTCTTTGTTTAACTTCAACAAGCAGGATGTGTGGACTCTCTTCCATTCCTATGCATTCGACTTTTCAACGTGGGAACTTTGTGGCGCTCTCCTTTACGGCGGACGGCTAGTAATAGTACCCTACTTGGTCACACGATCACCAGAAACATTCTACGACTTTTTGTATTCAGAGCAAGTCACAATCCTTAACCAAACCCCTTCAGCCTTTCGCCAACTAATTCGTGCAGAGGAAGCTGCATATACCTGTGATGCTCTGACCCTGCGTTTGATCATTTTTGGTGGGGAAGCTCTGGAAATTCAAAGTTTAAAACCCTGGTTTGATTGTCATGGAGACGAGTACCCGCAGCTAGTAAATATGTATGGTATTACAGAAACTACCGTACATGTGACCTATCGTCCGCTGACAATAGTGGATTTAACTATACCATTGGGTAGTATGATTGGTAGTCCGATTCGAGATTTGCAGGTTTACATTCTAGATCAGCATCAGCAACTTGTTCCAATTGGAGTTTCAGGTGAAATGTACGTCGGTGGGGCTGGTTTAGCTAGTGGCTATCTCAATGCTCCTAATTTAACTGCTGAGCGGTTTATCCCACATCCTTACAGTGACAAACCCGGCGTTCGCTTGTACAAAACAGGAGATTTGGCTCGGTATTTACCAAATGGTCAACTTCAGTACCTTAGTCGTATTGATCATCAAGTTAAAATCCGAGGGTTTCGGATCGAGTTAGGAGAAATTGAAGCGGTACTGGGTCAACATTCGGGAGTGCGGGAAACTGTAGTTTTAGCCCGTGAAGATGTACCTGGTGACAAGCAACTAGTTGCTTATATAGTCTCCAACGATGAACAAGCATCCAGTATTAGTGACCTTCGTAAGTGGCTGAAAGAGAAACTACCAGAGTATATGATACCTGCTGCGTTTGTGTTGCTGAAAGCTTTGCCACTTACGCCTAACGGTAAAGTAGATCGTCAAGCATTACCAATACCTGGTACAGCTAGACCAGAATTGGAAAGTAATTTTGTGGCACCTCGAACTCTTGCAGAGAAGATGCTAACTGATATCTGGGCTACAGTTCTTCATCTTGAAAAAATAGGTATTTACGACAACTTCTTTGCGTTAGGTGGGGATTCAATCCGTAGCATCCAAGTCCAAGCCTATGCCAAAGAGCAAGGCTTGAGCTTTTCGCTTCAGCAACTTTTCCAACATCAGACAATCCACGCACTAATACAAAAGATCAATCCAACTGAAGTTAGTACCTTATTAGCAACTCAAGTTCAACCTTTCAGTCTTCTGTCCAATGAGGATCGGCTGCGGTTACCGGATGGCTTGGAGGATGCTTATCCCCTGACAATGCTACAAGCAGGAATGCTCTTTCATAGTGAATACAGCTCAGGCACAGCTATTTATCATAATATCAACAGCTTCCATTTGCGATTAATCCTCGATCCTGAAAAATTGCAAATATCTTTACAGCAACTTGCAACGCGTCATCCAGTGCTTCGTACTTCATTTAATCTTAGCGACTTCAGCAACCCAATGCAATTAGTTTATAAGGGGGTTGATATTCCTTTGCATATGGAGGATCTGCGCCATTTGTCTGTCGCCGAGCAAGAGGAGGTAATCGCTGCCTGCATTAAAGCTGAAAAGATTTGCAAGTTTGATTGGACAAAAGCGCCGCTGTTGCGTTTTCAAATTCATCGCCGTAGTGAGCAGACATTTCAGTTTACCTTAACTGAACACCACGCCATTCTTGACGGATGGAGTGTAGCTTCAATGCTTACCGAGTTATTTGAGCAATATTTTTACCTTATAGATGGTAGAACTAATCTAATTAAGCAACTAAAAAGTACTTTCCGAAATTTTGTGGCTTTAGAGCAGCAAGCTCTTAACTCGCAGGAATGTCGTGATTTTTGGCTTGAGAAACTCAAAGATAGTACGATTACCAAGTTTCCTCGCTGGCCTTCTCCCTACTTAGAACCTAATAATAATCAGATACACATTCAGAAAGTTCCACTACCGCCTGAACTTTCTGCAGATTTGAGACAACTAGCTCATTCAGCAGGGGTTCCCCTCAAAAGCGTTCTTTTAGCTGCACATTTAAGGGTGTTAAGCCTGCTGAGTGGTCAATCAGATGTTATAACAGGCTTAGTTTCTAACGGCAGACTGGAAGAAACTGATGGAGAGCGCGTCCTTGGTCTTTTTCTCAACACCCTACCGTTTCGTTTGAAACTTACAACTGGCACTTGGATAGGCTTAGTCCAAGAAACTTTCAAAGCTGAGCAAGAATTATTAGCTTTCCGAAGGTATCCAATGGCCCAGATACAGCAGGAAGCAGGAGGACAATCTCTCTTTGAAACAGGTTTTAACTTTACTCACTTTCACGTTTTTCAAAGCCTACAAGAAGTCAGTGACTTGGAAGTTTTAGAAATAGACAGCCACACTGATGCTGATTTGACCTTCTGGGCGAATTTCGACGTCGATTTGTCCTCATCATCTCAAGTGAACCTGACTTTGGAAGGTCAAAAAAGTGAGTTATGCACCGAACAGATGAAAGCTATTAGTGGCTACTATGCTAAAACTCTCATTGCAATGGGACGCGAGCCATTCGGACGCTATGAGTCTCAGCGTCTTCTATCTGAGCACGAGTGGCAACAGTTATTGGAGGAGTGGAATGCTAACAACAAAGTAAACTGTACCCAACCGATAAATCTGCATCAAATGTTTGAAGCTCAGGTGGTACAGACTCCCGAAGCTATAGCTGTGGTGTTTGAAGACCAGCAGTTGACCTACCAGGAATTAAACGCCCGAGCTAATCAATTGGCCCACTACCTACAAACTCTCGGAGTTGGTTGCGAGGTGTTAGTTGGCTTGTGTGTAGAACGATCTTTAGAGATGATAATAGGATTGCTAGGCATTCTCAAAGCTGGCGGAGCTTATCTCCCTTTAGATCCAACTTATCCTCAAGAGCGTCTGGCCTTTATGCTGTCAGATTCACAGGTGTCGGTACTCCTTACTCAAGATAAGTTAATAGTTAAATTACCTGAGTACAAAGTGTATACTGTTTGTCTAGATACAATTTGGGGCTCAATTTCGCTCGAGAGTCAAGAAAACCCTATCAGTGACGTTCAACCTGAAAACTTACTTTGTGTAATTTACACATCCGGGTCTACAGGCAAACCAAAAGGGGTAATGATTCAACATCAGTCTTTGGTGAGTTACATCAAGACGGCGATTGTTGAATATGGGTTTATCAAGAGCGATCGCGTCCTACAGTTTGCATCTATCAGTTTTGATGCGGCAGCAGAAGAAATTTATACTTGCCTCTGCTCTGGTGGCACACTTGTGTTAAGAAATGAGCAAATGTTAAGTAGTAGTGGACTTATGTTTTGGGATAAGTGCCGGGAGTTGCAGCTAACGATATTAGATCTACCAACGGCATACTGGCATCAGTTGATCTTTGAATTCAAGACCGCAAATTTAAGCCTACCTGATGCATTGCGCCTCATTATTATTGGGGGAGAACGGGTGCTGCCGGAACAGGTCAGACTGTGGCAAAAATGTGCAACTGATCGCCCTCAGCTAATTAATGTATATGGTCCTACTGAGGCAACTTTAGTAGCAACGACCTGTGAATTATTAGAGTCAGTACTCATAGATCCCGGGCTTTCAGGGGTGCCAATTGGACGTCCCATTAGTAATATTCAGGTCTACATACTCAACCAGTTTTTAGAACCAGTTCCTATTTGCGTTCCTGGCGAACTGTATATCGGTGGTGCAGGTCTCGTCCGCGGCTACCTTAACCGTCCAGATATCACTGCCGAGAGGTTCATTCCTAACCCTTTCAGCAAAGACCTTGGAGCATGCTTGTATAAAACTGGTGATTTAGCTCGCTATCGACCCGATGGTAATATTGAGTATCTCGGTCGCCTAGACCATCAGGTGAAGATTCGCGGTTTCCGCGTTGAGATGGCGGAGATCGAAGCAGCGCTGGTTCAACATCCAGAAGTACGGCAGTCAGCAGTTATTCTTCAAGACCAAAATGGCAACAAGCGCCTTGTAGCTTATATCGTCCCCAAACGGGAGCCACCCACTTTTAATAAGTTACGCTGTTTTCTATTAGGGTTACTACCTGAGTATATGGTGCCAGCAAATTTTATCATGTTAGAAACTTTACCTTTAATGCCTAGTGGGAAGGTGGATCGCGGAGCACTTCCGATACTAAATATAACTAACTCTAAATTGGCAACAACCTTTGTTTTTCCTTCTACTCCCATTGAGGAGGAGGTGGCTGGAATATGGGCTGAGGTACTAGGGCTTGAGCAAGTTGGCATTCATGACAACTTCTTTGAGTTGGGGGGGCATTCGTTGCTAGCTACCCAAGTTATTTCTCGGCTGCGTCAGGCTTTCCAAGTGGAACTGCTTCTGCGTTGTTTATTTGAGTCACCAACGGTGGCCGCTTTGTCTAAGAACATTGAGATGGCAATAAGATATGAACAGTTAGCAGAGGCTCCTCCCCTTAAGCCTGTTCCACGAGATATATATCTACCCCTGTCTTTTGCTCAACAACGATTGTGGTTTCTAGACCAGTTAACCTCGTCCAGACCAATCTACAATATGCATACATCTGTTAGCCTCAAGGGTTTACTTGACCTTTCGGCACTCGAGCAAAGCCTCAATGAAATTGTACGGCGTCATGAAATTTTGCGTACTACCTTTGCTAACATAGATGGGCAGGCCTATCAGGTCATCGCACCCAGTCTAAAATTAAGTTTGTCTGTTGTAGAACTGAGTTTGATAGCTGAAGAACAACAACAGCCAATAGTTGTGCAACTAGCCACGCAAGAGGCTCAGCGACCCTTCAATTTAGCTCAAGGTGCATTATTACGAATCGTATTATTGCAATTGAAGGCACAAGAGTTTGTCCTTATGGTGACAATGCATCACATTGTCTCTGATGGTTGGTCGATAGGAGTATTTATTCAGGAACTAGCTGCACTCTATGCAGCATTTAGTACTGGACAGCCTTCTCCATTACCCGAACTACCTATCCAGTATGCAGACTTTGCTTATTGGCAGCGGAAATGGCTACACGGCGAGGTATTAGAGAATCAGCTTAACTACTGGAAACAACACCTGGGTGATAGTCTGCCAACATTACAATTACCTACAGATCGCCCTCGACCAGCGGTCCAATCTTACCATGGTGCGTATGAGTCATTTACACTATCGCTTACCTGTACCGAAGCACTTAAAGCACTGAGTCGTCAGGAAGATGTAACTCTGTTCATGACGCTACTAGCAGCTTTTCAAACGCTATTGCACCGTTACACTAATCAGGATGATATTGTAATAGGAGCAGATATTGCCAATCGCAACCGTTACGAAATTGAACGATTGATTGGGTTTTTCGTCAATATGCTAGTTTTAAGGACTAATTTATCTGACAATCCAAGTTTTCAAGAGCTACTGAAGCGGATCCGTAAAGTAACCTTGGAGGGATATACTTACCAAGATATACCTTTTGAGAAGTTAGTAGAGAAGTTGCAACCGGAGCGGAATCTAAGACAAAATCCACTTTTCCAAGTGGTATTTGTCCTCCAAAATACTCCCATGCCAGCACTAAAGCTACCAAATTTAACATTAAGTACGTTAGAGATTGACAACGGAGCAGTGCAGTTTGATTTAGTTTTATCAATGGAGGAAACTGAACACGGTCTGGTCGGTTCGCTGGCTTACAACAAAGATCTGTTTGACGCATCTACAATTAAACAGATGGTGGGAAATTTTAAAGTTTTGCTCAGGAGTATTCTAGATAACCCTGAGCAGTGCCTAGCTGACTTACCAATATTGAGCAAAGTTGAGACTGCAGGATATACATACTTGGACTTTCCTGATGCAGGCCTCAATCAAAAAGAGTTTGAAAGCCTTGTCATGGAACTTCACAAAGGCTTACAGGATATCTGAAAAGTTGGCAGTTTAGTAAAAAAGCTCTCAAGGTATAAGTTGTAGATACATATACACAGCACCATTGAGAGCATGAGTTTAGTGAAGTATTTATCGATTTGATTGATGCTTTATTTTATCAATAAGAGCGCTAAATTCTCAATAAAGGTAAAAATAATCTCATTAAAGTTTGTTTATTGACAAAAATTTTAGCGATCAATTTGAGGCTTGGAAAATAAATTAAACGATAAATGCTGATTTTTTTGTTGATCCTCTTAACCTTGGTTGTGATCATAGAGTAATTTAGATGCGGCCGCCTGGGATAACTACTGCTCATTTTAAACCTCACACAATTTAGTAGACTACTCCGATTGAGCTTATGGGTTCAAATCAAGGTTAACGAATCTCATCCAAGAGTGAATGCCAAAAGACCATCCAGAGCTTGCTCTTAATCATAATTTGTCATAACGGTCGTTACAATTAGCTGTTACTAACAATACCTTTGCCAAAATAAGAGCATACAAAAATTTGGCAAAACTGGCAAAATTACCCATACATGAGCGTTTCGCTTAAAAGGTAGTTTGTCATCTCAAACCCTTATACTGCGCTCAATACGTTAAAAAAAACCTTGTGAGAAACCTTGAAGGAATTTTTAGGACTTATTGTTTTTACCAAGCCTCAGAGCAAAGGGAGTTCAGACATCAACTCACCCTCGTAAATTGGCGAAGGTATTGACTAAACGAAAAATTATTTGCTGTTCACGGTCTCTTGAGCGGCTTGAGGGGATACTGCAAACCTATTAACTAACTGTCGTACAAACTTGTCGAACTCAGCAGCGTTCTGTTATCAACTTCTTTGCGTTGGCTTTACGCCCACATATTGGTCATAAAATTGTACCCTTCGTTTATTTTTCTACCACCTACAATTCTTGCAATTAGTTTTTGAGGAGATAAAAATGGCTATTAAAATTCGATACAAAGGTTTTGATCTGGAGTTTGAGAATTTTCCTACACCACAACAAATTCAAACAGCATATGAATTATTACAATTTAAAATCAAAAATATATTGGAAAAAAATAATTATTCAGCAATACAACCGAAATCACAAGATGGAGAGTGTCCTCTATCTTTTTCGCAGCAGAGGCTGTGGTTTCTCAACCAACTAGAACTAGGTAGCCCACTTTACAATATTCATGTAGCTGTTCGCCTCATGGGTTTGCTCAATGTACTATCTTTAGAGCACAGTCTCAAGCAGATCGTCCATCGTCACAAGATATTACAGACAAGCTTTATGACAGCGGAGGGACGACAAGGTGTACAGGTCCTCGCTTCAACAGTCTTAATTTCTCTGCAGTTGCTAGACTTAAGCCACTTTTCCGAGGTCGAACGAGAGGCAGAGACTATGCGATTAGCAAGTGAGGAGGCACAGC
>NZ_CAWUDO010000155.1:0-13883 GCF_963920935.1 Nostoc sp. CCY 9925
ATAGCTATCTATAGCGCAGCGTTAACGAGTCTTCGACCGTCGGAGCAAAAGTTACTTCAAGGGGCGACAATCGCCTCTAAACTGTAGGGAAGGGGAGTAAGATTCAAAGCCTCTCTCCTTTTAGGAAAGAGGTTTGGAGAGAGGTCAAAAATGTGCTGCACCTAAGCGAGAACCGCTATAATTGCAGTCGCAAAATCTATAAACGCGTTGGCGTAGCCCAACCCAGCCATCGCATCCATCCTCTTTTTACCTGAAACTGGTAGTGGTCGATTGCAAAATCAGTATATTGTCTGTTCACAAGTAAAAAACACTCATCCACGAGGTTCTTTCATTGTCAGAAACACATCACCTGTGATGAAATTCTACACTTATGAAAATATACAAAAGCTTTTTTCTCTCTGCTGAAGCGACAGCTAATTTGTCACAATTACGGACAATGACATCTATTTTGTCACTATCAAGAGGTTGATGCTAATAATGTGAAAGCTGTATAATCTCTGCTGTACAAGGATTTCGGTGATGACAAACAATTAGTCACTGTACACCTAATTCATTATGAGTGATGAAAAAACCTTTTTACTGCATATTTTTACACTCAATGCTGGTGGAGGTCACTACGCCACGCTAAAAGCCTTAAGTGCGATGGCCAATCAACAAAAACGACCTTGGCAAATCACTGTTACAGATATTGGTGAACTATCAGAATCGATAGATCCCTATAAAAAGCTATTCGGTTCTGATGGTAATGAACTTTATAACGAAATGATCGGTGCAGACTGGACATGGCTACATCCAGTGATGATGTTTTTTGATAAATTCTTCATTCGTCTGTTGCATCCCATTGGGGTGAAATTGGGCGAACAACATTGGCGAAAGCAACCTCCTCCCGATTTAGTCATTTCTTTAATTCCCCTGTATAACCGAGCAATTTGGGAGAGTTTGCAACGAGTCAAAGTCAACACGCCAATGGCTACAATCATGACTGATTTTGCAGATGTTCCTCCGCATTTTTGGGTAGAACCGAAAACTCAAAGTTATTTAATTTGTGGAAGCGATCGCGCTACTAATCAAGCGCGTTCTTTAGGTGTCTCAGAAGATTACATTGTGCAAACTTCAGGAATGATTGTGCATCCACGTTTCTATCAAGCGATGTCTGGCAATCGGCGCGTTGAACGAGAGCGTTTAGGATTAGATCCAGACAGAATAACGGCAATTGTTTTGTTTGGGGCTAAAGGTTGTGCAACGATGCTCGACATTGCCCAGTCTCTAGATTATATCAGCGATCGAGTGCAGTTAATTTTTCTGTGCGGTTCCAATCAAAAACTTGCACAAGCACTGCAAGAACGTCCAACTCAGTTACGCCAACATGTGCAAGGTTTTACTGATGAAGTGCCATATTTCATGAGTTTAGCTGATTTTTTTATTGGCAAACCTGGTTCTATTAGTATTAGTGAAGCGATGGTGATGAATTTGCCTGTGATTGTCGAACACAATTCCTCAATACTCATCAATGAAAAATACAATGCTGAGTGGATATTAGAAAAACAAGTTGGTATGGCAATTAACAGCTTCCGCAAGATTATTCCAGCAGTTAAAGAACTCCTGAAACCTGACAATTGGCTTCGTTATCAGGCGAATGTTGCAGCTATTAAAAACCAAGCTGTATATGAAGTTCCTGATATTTTACAGCGCATTATTGACACCAAGTAAAATTTAGTAATTTGGACTTTTTTTAATGAATTAAAGCCCCATTACTTTAATGATATTGAAGTATAGCGGAATTCCAATAATAATATTAAAAGGGAAAGTTAGTGCTAATGCCATAGATATATATAAGCTTGGATTAGCTTCGGGAACATTCATTCTCATAGCTGCTGGAACTGCTATATAAGAGGCACTAGCACAAAGAACGGCAAAGAGTAAAGCATTGCCTTGTGAAATACCTATTATCTTGGCTAGAGTTATACCAAAAACTGCATTAGCAACGGATATGAATACAGAAAATACAATTAAAAAAGAATCTGTACGTCTTAACTCTTTAATTCTTTGAGCAGCTACAATACCCATGTCTAATAAAAAGAAAGCTAGAACTCCATAAAATATGTCTTGTGTAAATGGATGTAATTTATCCCATCCTGGTTTACCACTGAGAATGCCGATGATAACACTACCAATTAAAAGAAAGACAGAACCATTTAAAAAAGCTTCCCGTAGTACTTCAACCCAAGCAAATTCTTCTTGGGCATTTGTTGATGTTTTAGTGAATACTCTTACAAGTAAAATTCCCACAATAATTGCTGGTGATTCCATCAATGCTAAAGCAGCTACCATATGTCCGCCAGAGGAGATATTTAGAGCTTTCAAAAAAGACTGGGCAGTAATAAAGGTAACTGCGCTGATAGAACCATAAGTTGCTGATATTGCAGCAGCATTATAGGTATCAAGTTTGAGTTTTAATACAAAAAATGAGTAGATAGGTATGGCACAAGCCATAAATATAGCTGCCAAGAGTGTAAGTGCTATTTCTGGATTAATTCCACTTTCAGTAAGCTCATACCCTCCTTTAAAGCCAATAGCAAGTAATAGGTAAAGAGAGAATAATTTTGGTAATGGTTGAGGAATCTCTAGGTCTGATTTAAGAAAAATAGCCAGCATTCCTAAAAAGAAAAATAGCACTGGCGGATTCAATATATTGAACAAAATAAGGCTTGAGTTCATGAGTAACAATCCTATTTTTTTTAATAATAGTTCACAAATTTTTCTTTCTTGTACTTATGGTTTAGCGCATTTTCCTACAGAATTGGTATTAGTTGGTTGAGCGAACTTGTACTGAGCGAAGTTGAAGTAGTCGAAACCAACGGCGGCGGTAGATTTATTAACGGAAATTGCCTTAATTATCATATCCATTAACGAAAAAAGGTTGTTTCAAGGATTGAACGATCTAAACAATAAGTCTTTAACTGGACGCAATATTACTTAGCTATTAAGTGATCGCAGTAATATTTTGCATAAGGTTGTACTTTGTTCTTCAAAGGTAGATGGATAGTTTTTAAGTAATGCATCGATTCGGTTCTGGTACTGTTCTTTTTTATCTAATAAATGCCTGATTTTCAACTTCAAATCCTGGCGATTTGTAAAGCACTCACCTAATTGATATTTTTCCACAAAGTTGATGGTTCCCCGGTCGTTGGCTGCTGCTTGTCTAGGAAGTAGCAATGGCGTGCGGGCTAGCATTGCTTCTAATAAAACACCTGCTGAGGGACGAGCCAGAATGATATCTACAGCAGACATCCATTCGTGGAGATTATCTACAAAACCTAGCGATCGCACTTGAAAATTTTGCTTTTGTTCAGCTATCTGGTCGATTTTAACATGCAGTTTTTCATCTCGGCCACAAGCTACAACTATAACTAATGAATCTAAAAATAGACTTTGTAAATATTTCAGATATTTTGTACAAAAGTTACCGCCAAAACTACCACTGATGATGAGAATACAGGAATATATAGGGGATAATTCCAGGCGATCGCGCAGTTTTTTTTGCTCTCTAATTTGAAAATGCTTTGCTTCACGCAAGGGGCCGATTACCTCGCAACGAGCCTGATTTTGGTGTTGGTAATCTCTATCTATATTTCGATAGATTCGATTTTGCGGATAGCAAATCACAAAATCATAAAGGTATTTACCAATAAAGCGGATCTGCTCAGACAATTTGCTAGAACGGGTTAATTCATCAGACCAGTAAGTAAGCGTAAAGGAGAAACTTTGTACAGCATTCACTGTTTCTGGAAAATAGCAGATATGGGTGGCATTTGGGGAAACTAAATCTATAAAAACAGCCAAATCTGTAATGACGATAAAAAAGGGAATTTGCTTTTCTTTAGCCCAACTACCCAAGCATTTACCAGCAGTATCGGCAGTGCAAAGGAGAATATCTGGTGCAATTTGGTCTAAAGTCTGGTGCATAGCTGCAACTGAGCTAACCTCACCGATGGGCAATAAAATCAACCGCATCAGATAATTAATTAGTATATCTGCCAAACTAATCCAGTTATGGGAGATGAAAAAATTCCATGCACTAACCCAGGTTTTTGTCAATAGTTCGCTCACCGGGTCTTGCAATAATTCAGTTATGGTGTATCTGACAATTTCAAAATCAGCATCCTGTAGAATCTCGTTGGCGAGAATATTAGCCATCACTTCATGACCCATTCCCGATCGCTCATAGACAATCAAAATTTTAATTTTGGCAGCATCAGACATGGGCATATGTGCAATCAAGCTTCTTCAATTCCTGGCAAACTAGTCAAATCAGTGGGATCTAATCGCTCCGAGGCAGGGCAGAACCATTGTTCAATAAAAGGTAGTGTACCTGCTAAAAACTTTTCTCGACAGCGACGGCGTTGGACTTTGCCGCTGAATGTTTTGGGAAGAGTAGCAGGTTTTAACAGAGCGATCGCATAAACTTCGACTAATTGCTGCATTAACACAGTTTGCCGAATAGCACCAATTATCTCTGCAATCTGCTCCGAATTCAACTTGCGGAGGGCGTGGCGATCGACTTCTTGAACAATTACTAGTCTTTCTTCTCCCTCTACATTCACGGAAAAAGCGGCGCTAGCATTCGCTGACAATGCTGGATGACTGTTTTCTGAAGTTTGCTCTAGTAATTGAGGATAAAAATTGCGTCCCCAAAAAATCATCATATCTTTGAGACGACCAGTAACAAACAATTCGTCGTTGTGAATAAAACCTAAATCGCCAGTTCTTAAAAAGGGGCCATCATTACTATCTGCCAAATAACCTTGAAAAGTTTGCTCAGTTTCTTCAGGTCGCTGCCAATAACTGCTACTTAATCCCAGACCTTGCGCCCAAATTTCTCCTACACTATCAGGTGGACAAGGAATGAGAGTTTCGGGATTCACAATCATGACTCGATTTCCCGGAAAAGCAGGGCCACAACTTGCTACCGCCCGCGATCCGGCTTGGTCTTTTCCTACCATCACCACTCGTTTTTGTTGCAAAGCTTGTTCATCTACAAACCAAACGGTTGATGTGTCGTTGGCTGCACCTCCAGAAATCACCAAAGTTGCTTCCGCCATGCCATAGGATAAATAAAACACCTCCCGCCGAAAGCCATAAGGTGCAAATAATTCTGTAAAGCGTTCCAAAGTTTGAGGGCGCACTGGTTCTGCTCCATTCCCAGCAACTTGCCAATTACTGAGATCGAGGTCTGTAATTTGTTCTGGTTTAATCCTTTGCACACACATATCGTAAGCAAAATTTGGGCCGCCACTGACTGTTGCTTTATAGGTGGAAATTGCTTTGAGCCAACGACTAGGATTTTGAAATACGGCTATTGGCGACATTAAAACGGTAGAATTTCCCGCGTAAATAGTTTGCATGATGCCAGCAACTAGCCCTAGATCGTGGGTTAAAGGTAGCCAATTTACTCCCCAGTAGTCCAGATTTGGTAATGCTTGCCGATAATTGGTGCATTGTTGCAACACGTTACCGTGGGTAATCACCACTGCTTTTGGAGTACCTGTTGAGCCTGAGGTGTACTGGAAATAGGCGATCGCATCACGATCAATTTTTCGTTTCTGCCAGTTTGAGGCATCACTCAAAGAAATTCCATCTGTGGCTATCCAAGACAAATTTTTGTTTTCTTGGGGATAGTCTGAAGATTGAGTTAACCACTCTAACCATGAATTTTGTAACTTATCTATGAGTGCGGCAGAAGTGAGAGCAAAACCCACTTGACATTCCTGGATGCGAAAGCCGAAATCCGCCCATTCTTCAGAATTTTGAGGTGGCCTTGTGGGTATGGCGATCGCCCCAGCATAAAAGCAGCCAAACAAGGCTGCAATAAATTCCAAAGAGGCGTTGAAAGGATAAACTAATAAAACGCGTTGGCTCTGCCCGCCGCAGGCATCGCCAACTGAAGTCACGGACTGGAGATTGGCAGCAATAGCACGAGCTTCTCGATCCAGGGCTTGATAGGTGAAGAAACCCGACTCAATCTCCCCATCTTTGAGAAATGTGAAAACTCGATCTTCAGGTTTTTTTTGAGCGCGATCGCTTAGGAGGTCTATTAAGGAATTAAACGAATTAGATAACACTTTAACGAAACTTTTCTACTAGAGAACAACCCAAGAAATTATAATCTTTACAAACCATACCTTACATCTTTTCTCTAGCTATATTAATTAATATTACTTAGTTGGGTAATCAGATGCCTTCTTTGGTTATACAGTATTTGCAGCTTACTCCCATCAACTCCAACTAAACCCAAACTCTGTTTGTGGATGACGATACCAATTTCCTCTGTCAATCACAAATAGTTTCAAATAACTTATACCATTTCTTTGTGAGGCTGCGCCAAACTCTTTTAAATTCTTTCTTTGTGTTCTTCTCTAACGAGACGCTGCGCGAATGCGTCCTTTGTGGTTCGTTTTTATTTCTTGTACTTATGGTTTAGCGCATCTTCATACAGAATTGATATTACCCTAATTTATTCTCCCATTTGACGAAATTATTTTTTCCACTTTGGACGTAAGGAGACCAAGAAATTAGCTGAATTATCACTTGATTAAGGAGTGATAAAGGGAAAGGCATAGGTCGGATAAAATCTAAAAATAAAATCACCCTAATTTCATCTGTATCGTTCCAAACTTCATGACAAAATGTATCATCAAAAATCAAGCTTTTCCCTTCTTCCCAATAACGAAAATCTTGATCAACACGAATTTTACAGTCTATTTTGTTTTCAGGAACTTTTAGAGCTAAGTGATATCTAACCACGCCTTTGTATGGGCCTCGGTGTTCTGGAATATGCTTGTGAGGTAATAAAATAGAAAAAAATGCCGTCTTCATCCCAGGAATTTGTTCAATGATACGAGTTGTTTCAGGGCATCTCTGACAATTTTTTTCGGCTTTAATTCCATAGGCATAAAAAAAGTAAGTCTTCCAGCGATTGTCAGAGGTGATACTCACTTGATCGGTCGAAATATCTTGAAAATTGGGGATATTATCTAGCTGATTTAATAGCTGATTCATCTCATCCCGAATTTTCATCCAGTTTGCTTCTACATTTTCGACCCAGCTAAAGTCTTGAGAATTAAAAAATGTTGAATTGCCAATTCGAGAGTATTCACCAATTAGACTTTCTAAACTTCGTAATAGTTTTTCACCGTGCTTTAATAAAAAATCCCTAAATCGAGATTTTTTTTGCAAGTAAAATTCATTAACTTCTTGAGGTAAAATCATTAATTTCTCCCTTAAACTATAAAACTATAGCAATCCTAAATCAGTTGTAAAAATTATATATCTCTTTGTTCTTTCTTCTGTTGACATCTTTCTTTAATAAGATCCTCCACGTTAGCGTACTCTTAGGGAGAACCAAGTTACGCGCAGCGTGTCGCAGACAAACCTCTCGTAGAGATGGCGGTTCATTTCCTTTTCTATATTTTTCTTAATAAAAGCAAGTTTGCTAAGTTCCTATATTGAATTCGGACAGTCGTTGATTGAATTCGGGCAGTTGTAGACATTTAAAATTGGTGGACTATTTTCGATATACTATGTTTGTAACTTTTGACGTAGTTGACGCCAGATTAGGACACTACTGAGAATCAGAATTAAAGCTGTAGAGGATAAGGTTGCTATTCCAGTACCTACGATGCCAAAGGATTGAGTTAAAATCAACAGCAACGGCAAATAAACTCCCAAAATAGCGATCGCATTTATTCTCAATGGGAAACTCGGCTTGCCGATGGCATAGAAAGCGGGTTCTAAAGCAGAATTTGCCATTGTGAAAACTTCCGCTGTCACTAACAGCAGTAAAATACCATAAGCGGAAATAAATTCGTCGCCAAAGACATATTTCAAGAAAATTTCACCAATGCAAACGATGATAATCAAGATGATCGCGCCAATTCCGGTGGCGATCGCACTTGATTTGAGCAGCAAACCCACAAAAGAGCGCCACTTTTCTTGGACATCTAACCGAGCCAGTTCTGGATATACAGATTGAGTCAAAATCTGAGCTAGATCCTTGAGGGGAGTAGACAATTCATAGCCTACCTGGAAGAGTCCTGCTGCTGCGGGAGTGGTAAAAATTCCCACTGCTAAAGGGCTGGCTTGTCTCATCATCGTTGGTAGGGAAGAATCAAAGTTAGACACGATGCAAAACTGCAACAAGCCGTGATGGTGGTGGCTCAACTCGATTCCAGACCAATTCATATTCTTTAGCATTCCTCGTTTCCAGGCTTCTCGCCAACCAACTACCAACAACAGTAGCCCTCCACATCCCTGGGCGATGAACCAAACTAAAAGATATCCCCATAAAGGAGCATTCACGGTAACAGCGATGAGTGCTGCAAACATGGAAATAAAGGTAGGAACAGTAATTTGTAAGGCTAATAAATCAAAGCGATCGCAAAGCTGTAACAAACCTCTGGCTGTTGCTGTGCTGGTAAAAAGAATAATCAAACTACACCACTGGACTTGAGTAATTATCGCCTGATTCCATCCCAGATAGGAACCAATATAAGGCGCGAGCGTAATTGCGATCGCCAAAGCAATCAGCACCCCTAGCAAATCCAGCAAGGTAGTAAACTTTAATAACTGCTGCAAAGCTACTTTATTGTTTTGCTCAAGACAAATAGCGCCGTAACGAATCACCGCCTGAGAAGATTGAAAGGTGGTTAAATCTATCACTATCTGAATATAAGTTTGGATGAGAACCAGCGTGCCGAAACCTGTAACACCAAGGTGACGGGTAACTACACTTAAATAAACCAAGCTGCTGAGTCCAGTCATCACTCGACCCCCTAGCAACCAAGTAGCATTTTTAATAATTCTCATGAGGAAAATACTGTCGGCAAGCCATCGCTTCATCATTGCAAACTAGATAAAGTTGGGATGTAGCAAATAAATGTAATCAATTGGAATTTAAAGATTATACATGAATTCTTTTGGCAGAATCCCCTTAGCTTGGTTGCAACTGACTCGCTATAAGCTGCGGCTGTTGGTAGCGATTATCGGAATTGCTTTTGCGGCAATTTTGATATTTATGCAATTGGCCTTTTTAGATTCCCTCTACGATAGCCAAACAGCCCTACACACTCGGCTGGTGGCTGATTTGATTTTAATTAATCCGGAAATGAAGACTTTGGCGAACACCGCGGATTTTCCTCGGCAATATTTATATCGCACGCTTAATTTTAGCGAAGTTGATTCTGTTAACTATGTGTATCACGGACAGCATTCTTTTAAGTATGGAAATGTCAGTGGCGGCAAAGGAATTATCATCTTGGGCATCAACCCAGATAATTGTCCTTTTAAGATTGCCAAATTCGATCGAGTTGCTCATTTATTGAGGGCTAGGGGTGTGATTTTATTCGATCGCAACTCTGATTTAAAAGAATATGGCAACATTTTAAAGGATTTGGATTCAGGAAAATCAATCACAGCAGAAATAGGCAATCGCCAAATTTGGATTAGCGGTTTAGTCGATTTTGCTGGTGCTTCCTTTGCCGATGATGGTAATGTGATTACCAGCAGTACGACTTTTAATTATTTGTTACCGGAACGTTCTGCAAACAATATTACCATCGGGTTGATAAAGCTGAAACCTGGTGTCAATGAAAAGGCGATCGCCAAAAAAATCAGCACTCAACTTCCTGCTAGCGTTCAAGTGATGACACGGCAAGAATTTATTGATTATGAAAAACATTATTGGGCTACCAGCGCTCCCATTGGATTTGTATTTAGTACGGGAGTTTTCGTTGGTTTCCTAGTAGGAGTAATTATTGTTTATCAAATTCTATATGGCGAAGTCTCCGATCATTTACCAGATTATGCAGTTCTCAAAGCCAGAGGTTATAAACATCGTTATTTTTTAAATGTTTTGTTTCAGGAAGCACTTATTTTAGCAGTATTAGGTTATATTCCTGGGCTAATTGTTTCTATAGGATTATATGAAATTGTCAAAGATGCAACTGCTTTACCGATGTACATGACATTTCCCAGAGCCTCATTGGTACTCTTACTAACAATTATTATGTGCTTTACATCCGGTACTATTACTATGAATAAGTTGAAAGATGCCAATCCAGCAGACTTGTTTTGAAATCGGGCGCGGGGAATAATACAATCTCTTTGTCAGGCTGCGCCAAATTTTCTTTCTTTTAGCACTTACGCAAGAACTCTCTGAAATTCTTATTCCTCTGTGGTTCGATTTTTATTCACTGTGCGTAAGCCCTGTCTTTCTTTGTGTACTTTGCGCCCTTTGTGGTTCGTTCCTCATATAGTTTGGCGCATCTTCATACAAAATTGCTATAACCAATGACAAATGCCCAAACAATTATTTCCATCCAAAATCTCAATTACTTTTTTGGAGAAGGCGAACTCCAAAAGCAAGTTTTAGCTGACATTAATCTAGAAGTGAAAGCCAAAGAATTTGTAATTTTGACCGGCCCTTCAGGTTCGGGAAAAAGCACATTGCTGAGTTTAATTGGTTGCTTACGTTCTGTGCAAAAGGGAAGTCTCAAGATTTTGGGACAAGAACTCAATGGTTCTAACAGAGAGCAATTAGTCCAAATGCGTCGGAATTTTGGTTATATTACCCAATCAAGTAATTTGTTGGATTTCTTAACAGTTCAACAGAATATTCAGATGTCATTGGAATTGCAGCCAGAATTCTCACCTAAAGAAGCCCGTGCAAAAACAGTAGCTATATTGGAGGCTGTTGGATTGGCTGATAAGCTCAATGCCTATCCAGGAAATCTTTCTGGGGGACAGAAGCAACGAGTGGCCATAGCTAGTGCTTTGGTAACTCAACCCAAGTTAGTACTCGCCGACGAACCCACAGCATCTCTAGATAAAACAGCAGGACGCAATGTAGTGGCGTTAATGCATCGTTTAGCCAAAGAACACAACAGTGCTGTTCTCATGGTTACTCATGATAATCGCATACTTGATTTGGCAGACCGGATTGTTAATGTTGAAGATGGCAAATTGGGTTTAGCTTTTAATCAAGAACTTTCCTTGGTGTTACCTGGTTTTGATGAAGCCTTGCTAGAAAAAGTAGCCACTAAACCAATCGTTTTGACTTACCAATCAGAGGAAGTAATTGTTCGCCAAGGCGATCCAGCCAGCAAATTCTATATTCTTTTAGAAGGTGAAGTAGAAATTATCCAAGAATCTGCTGATGAACCGCCTCGTCTTTTAAATCATCTCAGTCGTGGGGATTATTTTGGCGAAGTTGGTTTGCTTCGAGACGGCAAACGGACAGCAACAGTAAGCGTTGCTAGAAATTCAGAAGTCAAAGTGATGGTAATTGAGGAAGAACTTTTCCGGCTTTTCCTTGGCAATTCTGAATTAACCAAAGCTGATATTGTGCGTCGTTTGCATCAACGTGTGATGACAAGTCATCTCTCAAATGCATTACCCAACGTCGAACCGTCGGAGATTATAGCAGTTGCTACCCAAGCAAAGGTAATTAGATATGGAGCCAATTCTATCATCGTTCAACAAGGTGAAGTAGCTGAGAAATTCTACTTGATATTAGAAGGAGAAGTTGAAGCATTGGTGAGCGATCGCCATGATGAATTCACATCGTGTAGACTCCAACCAGGGGAATACTTTGGTAATGCACAGTTGGTTAATGGTGAAAATTATCCCTTCACAGTTCGAGCCGGACTTACTGAGGTGGAAGTGATGAGCGTTGACCGAGAAAGTTTCTGTAGTTTGATTTTCAAATCGAATACAAATCAGGAAACTGTTGCTTCTGTACTTCGTCAGCGATTGATGAATTTTTGAATATAAGTAGAACGGTGTGGAAAATCTTTAACTTGACACCAATGGCGTCTCGCTCGCCCGTAGCCGAGGGCGGACAAGATGTCCACCCCACAAGAAAAATTGGAGTTTTTTTATTTCAGAACTTACGCACAGGTAACGGAAAATCGTAGACGCGAAGGGGTTTCCCGAAGGATACCGCAGAGAAGCCAGTGCGCCCTTGCGGTTCCCCGACTTGTTCGCTCTTACCGTTCCCGCAGGGTAGCAACTGGCGCGACACAGCGAAAAGTCGAGCCAGTACGTTCCTGTCGCCTTGCGTCGGAAAGCAACTGGCGTCGGAGCGCCGGCTTCCAGCGAACTGTTAGCGACGTAGGAGCGTCACTTTTCAACAGAGAGGGCACTGAGAAATCAGATGACAATCTCTCCCCTAGTTCTCCCCGATCGCACTTTAATCTAGTCTACAAGGCTTAAGGATCTAAGCGCTGTCACTAAGGAGGAGAACAATGCAACTCAAACATAGCCACATCTTCCGCCCAGAAGCGCTAGACCGCTTATCTTCACCAGAACAACTAGATCGAGCGATAAATGTGGTCAAGCCTCAAGCTTGGCTGACTTTATCTACTATGAGTTTTGTGGTTGCTGTGGCTGGGGTTTGGAGTGTGTTTGGTAGAATTCCCCTCACTGTCACAGGTCAAGGTATCTTGATTAAACCGCACCATGTTGTGGAATTTCAAGCACCTAGTTCTGGGCCGTTACTCACTCTCAAGGTAAAGCCAGGAGATGTTATTAAACAAGGTGATGTACTGGGTATCATCGACCAATCGGTGCTGAAGCAGCAATTACAGCAAGAACAAGTAAAATTGCAACAGCTTCAAACTCAAAATGAAGAAACTGACAGACTCCAAAAGCTGCTAATTGACCAACAGATTATTACTCTTGGACAGCAGAAAATGGATTTGGAAAATAATCTGCGCCGAGAGCAAAGTGCGCCAAAGTTACGCGACCAAACCCTAAGAGCGATCGCTCAAAAACGTCAAAGTATTAATTCTCGCAAACAACAAATTAACTACTTACTGAAAAGTTTACAAGCACGGGTCGATAATCGGCGTCGGCTTTTTGGCGATCGCGTTATCAGTCAAGATATGGTAGTGCAAGCCGAACAGGAATACTTCAATACTCAAGCAGAACTATCTGAAATTGATGTCCAACTAAAGGATCTGGAAATTCAAGAAACCACTACACAACGAGAATATCTCGAAAATCTTAATAGGATTGACGAAATTAAAACCAAAATTAAAGAACTGAATACTCAAAATACTAAATTACAAGAACAAGACCTTAAACAAAGAATTGACAAAGCCAATCAAATTCGAGAAGTAAAACGCCGAATTGCCCAATTAGAACTGCAATTATCTCAAGAAAGTAGAATCATCAGTAAATATAATGGTCACATTCTCGAAGTAAGTGTTGTTCCCGGTCAAATGATGAATCCGGGTACTCGGTTGGGGTCAATCGAAGCTGAACAGCCAAATTCAAAACTGATGAGTCTTGTTTACTTTGCGAATAAAGATGGTAAGCAAATTAAGCCAGGGATGTCCGTACAAGTGACTCCCAGCTTTGCCAAACGGGAACGCGAAGGTGGTATTGTCGGAACCGTTGCGAATATCTCTTCTTTTCCAGTAACTACACAAGATATTACAGCGATCGTTGGTAACAAAGAAATTGCCGCTTCTCTTGCAGGTAAAGGTGAAGCAAAAGTACAAGCTCTTGTGGAACTAGAAGAAAATAGTACATCAATTAGTGGCTACAAATGGTCATCTTCTAATGGTTCAGATGTAAAAATATCTTCGGGGACAACTACTTCTGTCCAAGTCAAAGTTGGAGAAAAAGCACCGATTTCTTATATTATTCCTATGCTACGCTCTTGGACTGGGATTTATTAAATTGGGGATTGGGCATGGGGCATGGGGCATTGGGCATGAGACAGGTGGAAGGCTCAATTGGATTCACGAGTATTAAAGACTCGTCGGCGAGTATCAAAGACTCGTTCGCGAGTATCAAAGACTCGTTCGCGAGTATCAAAG